>NZ_CP049366.1:1826424-2130828 GCF_014058425.1 Companilactobacillus pabuli | reverse complement strand
TTTATTTTAGGAGTGTGAAAGAATGAGTTTGAAAATAAGTAAAGCTATAGAGATTTTGAAGAAACATGATTTACTGGTTTCTAGTTCAGTTAGTGACGATAGTCTTGAAGTAACTAATATTAGTTACAATTCTAAAGAAGACCAAACCAATGGAATCTTCTTCTGTAAAGGAAATAAGTTCAAGGCTGAATACTTAGATCAAGCCATTAAGAATGGTGCCAAAATTTATGTTTCAGAAAAAGAGTACAACAAAGATATCGATCGTCTAATTGTTAAGAGTGCTTCAAAGGCTTTGGCTCTATTGAGTTCAGAGTACTTCGGCAATCCTCAAAACGACCTCTTCATTGTTGCATTCACAGGAACTAAGGGTAAGACAACAACATCATACTTTACATATGATATTTTGAAGAATGCTTATCCTAAACAAGTTGGTCTATTTTCAACTGTTGATCGTATTGTGGGACCAGGTCCAAAAGATGAATTTAAGTCAGATTTAACGACTCCAGAATCATTGGATCTTTTCCACGATATGAGAACTTGCGTTGACAACGGTATTAAATATCTTGTCATGGAAGTATCATCACAAGCTTATAAGAAGAATCGAGTTTATGGATTGAAATTCGATATAGGTGGATTTTTGAATATCACTCCCGACCATATCGGACCTAATGAACATCCAACTTATGCTGACTACTTAAATTGCAAGAAACAATTAATGGTCAACTCCAAAGTAAATATCATTAATCGTCAAACTAACGATTACGATACAGTCTATGCGGCTGCCAAAGAGACTAGCCCAGACAAAGATATTTATCGCTTTGCTAAAAATGAAGTTGGTGATACTGATTTCAGTATTCGCAACAAAGAATCTAATTTGAATGATTCAGTCTTTACTTATACTGCTGAAAGTGACAAGGCTGAAGATTTACAAGAACATGGTGAATATACTTATCAACTAGGTTTAGTTGGTGATTTCAACGAATTGAATGCAGGAGCTGCTATTACAGCTGCTAAGATTATGGGCGTTGACAACGAGGTAATCGCCGATAGTCTAAAAAAAGCATTCGTCCCGGGGAGAATGGAACACATTAATACCAAGTCTCACGGGACCATCTTTGTAGATTATGCGCACAACTACGCTAGTATGAATGCTTTATTAAGCTTTTTAAGACGCGAGTATCCAAGTTCAAAGATTAAGGTTGTTGTTGGTGGCACCGGTGATAAAGGAGTTTCCAGAAGAGCTGGATTTGCTCAAGTTTTGACTGAATCAGCTGATGAAGCAATTTTAACGACAGATGACCCTGGATTTGAGGATCCAGCAGACATTTGCAAACAAATTGATGAAAAAATAGATCATACTAAGGTCAAAGTTAAGACAATCCTAGATCGTCCTAGCGCTATCAAAGATATGATTGAACACAGTTCTGGCGATGACATTGTTGTTTTAGCTGCTAAAGGGAATGACCCTTATCAAAAAATTAAAGGGGTCGATGTACCTTATGCAAGCGATCCAGTAGTCGCTAAGAAAATTTTGAATGACATTGAGGGTTAGAACATGAAAAAATTCTTTACAGTAATCGGTGGTATGGGTAGTTTAGCCACTGAAAGTTATGTGCATTTGTTGAATGAAAAAACACCTACTAAAAAAGATCAAGATTACTTAGATTATATTTTAGTCAATCATTCAACCGTTCCTGATCGGACAGCACATATCCTTGATCACAGTAAACCTAGCTTTTTGCCTCCATTAGCTGAGGACATTAAGCAACAAAGTTTGTTGAAGCCGGAATTCATGGTAATTATTTGTAATACTGCTCATTATTACTATAAAGAATTGCAAGCTGTTACTGATATTCCAATTATTCATATGCCACATATGGCTATCAGCATGATTGAAAAAAAATACCCTAAAGCTAAAAAAGTTGGCTTGATTGCTACTAAAGGTACGATTGCCGATCATGTTTACGAAAATGAAATTAAAGATGCTGGTTACGAATACAGTCTTGGTGACCAGTCAGTGCAAGATGAAGTTGAAAGTTTGATTTACGATGATATTAAAGTTAAAGGAGCGGTCAACGCACCTAAATTTCATCATATCTTACAGACTATGCATGATAAATTTGATTGTGATGTAATTGTATTGGGTTGTACTGAATTATCTTTGGCCCAAGAAAAGGCGCCTGATCATCCTTATCAAGTTATTGATAGTCAAGAAGTTATCGTTGATAAATCAATTGAATTCGGCGAAAAAATCCGTCGTGGTGAAAAAATCGATTTTGATAAGATTTATTAATGTTTCACGAGAAACATTGCTTACCTTTTTATACGTTCGCTATAATGGCAAATGTATAAGGAGGTATTTTTATGTTTAAGAGATTATCTATCGTAACATTGGCTTTATCTGGTCTTTTATTAGCCGGCTGTACTAGTCAACAATCAACTGACTTGAAGAGCAATAAAGGCGATAAGACTGAACAAACACCAAGCAATACTCCCCAAAAATCGACTAAATCAAATAAAACTACGAAATCAACAAAAGCAACTGATGAGACAAGTTCACCAGAAAAAGAAGATACTAGTAATGGGTCTGATTCCAATCAAACACAAAGCAACCAAAATCAGCAGGATCAGACGACTAATCAAACAACGACTGACCAGACTCAAAATCAAACTGACAGTCAACAAACCCAAGATCAAACTCAACAATCGGTTAATTTAACAACTGCACAAGAAGCGGTTGAATTTTTGGCTGATAAGTTAAGTTCGACTTACGACAAATCAACGACTCAATACGTTGCTAATGGCAAAGTCACTTGGGATGATGTTACAGGTTATCAAATTAATATTTATAGCAAGAATTCCGATTCACCAGCAGGCAGTTATTTAGTTCCAACTAACGGCCAATACTTCCAAATCTGGTAATCGCACTAACTTGCCTTTAGAATAATAATTAGTTATATTCTTAAGAGGTCGGTTCAAAACTTATGTTTTGTTCGGGCCTCTATTTTAGTGGGATAATTGTTGGATAGAGGGATGCCGTCGTCCGTTCTGCTTTGTGGACGCTGGAACGTACTGGGCACAACTTTAAGCCAATTCCAAAATCGGGAACTGTCTTAAAGCTTGGCCTTTCACTAAGCGATAAATCGTTAAGTGAAATTTCAGTACTGAGCATCCACAAAGCTGCCACTACCGACTAGATAACGTCTTTTATTTGTTACTTCAGTGATAAAAAAATAGAACCACTATCTAGTCCGGAATAGCAAAGAAAATTGGCTCAGTAGTGAAATTATTCTTAGCAACTTGTTGCTTAGAATAAGGCCGAGTTTTGAGATTTTGCGCACTTGGTTTATGCAAAAGCTCAAAATCGTGCCCACTACGTTCCAGCCAAATTTTCTTTGCTATGGAGGACGGAATCTTAACGGTAATTCAACTTAAAAAAGAATTATAGGGGAAAATGAATGCGAAAAAGAAATGTACTATTATTAGTTTTGTTTTCGCTACTAATATTTGTAGGTGGGTGTGGTCATAAAACTACATCTGATAAAAAAATTATTACGACAACTGTCAATACATACACGGAACCATTGAAGAGTGTCGTCGGGGATAAATATCATGTGGAATCGATTATTAAGTCGGTCAACGTTGATCCACATAGTTTTTCGCCATCTAGCAATGATGCTAAGCAAGTCGCTGATTCACGGTTAATCGTTGCCAGTGGATTAGGCTATGATGATTGGGTCGAAAAAATCGTCACGGCTAATAGTCAGGATAAAAACCTGATTGATTTTTCTCGAGATGTTTTGCATAAGCAAGATGGTGACAATGAACACGTCTGGTTCGGAGTTAAAAATGTGCAAAAACTCAGTCAAGCAGTGGCTCAACATATGAGTCAGGTCGATCCGAAAAATAAAGCTTACTATCAAGCTAACTTTAAGAAATATAAATTAAAATTAGATGGCTTAGTCAAAAGAGAGGCCAAGTTAAAACAACAAACCGCTGGTAAGAAGGCCTATGTGACTGAACCATTGCCATATTATTTGTTGAAGGATTTAGGAATAAGTATTGCTAATCCTCACTTTGCTAAAGCAGTCGAAGAAGATACCGACCCATCAATTGAGGATATCAAGAATATGGAAGACGGTTTGAGACATCATAAAGTGAGTTTTTTAGTTGTTAACAAACAAGTTACTAGTGGTATTATCACTAAAATGACTAATTTAGCTAAAAAAAATAAAGTTCCAATTATTTATTTCACCGAAACTTTACCGAGTGATTTAGGATATTATGAGTGGATGAATGGCAATCTATCTCAAATCGAAAGGATAGTGAAGGAATAACTGTGATTGAAGCAAAGAATTTAACTAAACGTTTTGGCAAGCAACTAGTTTTTAAAGATGTTGATTTTACCATTAACGATGGAGATTTCATCAGTTTGATTGGTCCTAACGGTTCGGGTAAAACGACGTTAGTTAGAATCATGATGGGACTTGAGAAGAAGACTAGTGGCGAATTGAAAATTAACCACAAACATATCGGTTATGTGCCTCAATTCAGAAATATCGATTTGGATTATCCTTTAAATATTGAGCAGTTCGTCCGTTTAAATTTGAAATTTACACTCAGTCCCAAACAACGTAAAGCTGATAATGAATTGATCAAAACAATTTTGACCAAGACCAAGTTGACTCATTTAAAAGATCGTCCATTAGGATTAGCTTCTGGTGGTGAAAAACAAAAAGCCTATTTGGCACAAGCTTTATTGAATGATCCAAAAATTTTGATTTTGGATGAATCAACAGCCAGTCTAGACGTTGAAGTGAAGATGCAATTGATGGATTTAGTTGCTGAATTAAATCAAAAATATAACCTAACGGTAATCTTTATCACTCATGATTATGAATTGACGAAGAAATATACAACTAGAGCGTTATTCTTTGAAGACAAGACTCTTAAAGAAGTTAAGGTCAGCGACGTTTCTGAAGATATGTTCGAGATGGGGAGTTAAAATGTTTGAATATGAATTTATGCGTGAAGCCTTTATTGCCAGCACTTTTATCGCTATAACGGCTGGATTAGTTGGGGTCTTCGTCGTATCAAGAAATATGTCATTTCTGTCGCATACCTTGTCAGAAATTGGTTTTGCTGGGGCTTCATTTGGAATCCTCGTTGGCATTTCACCATTAGCCGGAATGATTTTGTTTACTTTGGTCAGTTCGATTGCTGTCGGTAGTTTGAGTAGCGAATCTTCAAGACGTGAAGCATCAATCAGTGCGATTTCGTCATTATTTATTGGTTTAGGAATTTTATTTTTATCGTTATCATCGGAATCGAGTAGTTATGCGACGAATATCTTGTTTGGTAGTATCGTCGGAATCAGTTCCAAAGAGGTTCAGCAATTGATGATTTTGGCATTATTTGTCATTTTTGTCTTTATTATTTTCTATAAACCGCTCGCTTTTGACTCATTTGACCATATTGGGGCTCGTGCGGCCGGTTTAAAGACTCGATTACTTTCGATAGCCTTTTTAGTAACTTTGGCTCTCAGCGTTAGTATCGGCGCCCAAATTGTTGGGTCGTTATTAGTCTTTGTTTTATTGACTCTGCCAGGAGCAACGGCTAAATATGTTGTTCATACGGTACCTAAATTGATTATGGTGTCGGTAGGTTTGTCGTTAGCAGGAGTTTGGTTGGGCTTATATTTAGCATTCGTAACCAATTGGCCAGTAACATTCTTTATTTCTGGCTTTGAAGTGATTGCTTATTTCTTAGGACTAAGCTATAAAAATTGGAAATTAAACCATTAAGGATATGTATAAATGATAAAAGAATTGTGGAGTAAATATAAAGATGCGATTCCCTATTTATTTTTCGGAGTCTTAACAACCGTAGTAAATTATGTAGCCTTTGCTTTATTGTGGCGCGTTTTGAATATGAATTCTCAAATTGCAAATGCAATTGCCTATGTGATTTCAGTTCTATTTGCTTATGTCACGAATAAGTTATGGGTCTTTAATTCTCATACCAAGACTTGGAAAGCCTTCTTCCAAGAAATGGGATCATTCTTCTTGTTCAGAGGTGGATCTTGGGTGTTTGACCAAGGTACGATGTTTATCGGAATGGTTTTACTACACGGCAATGGCTTTATCGTAAAAATTATTGCCAATGTTGTAGTTGTTTTACTGAACTATATTTTTAGTAAGTTTATTATTTTTAGAAAAAGAAATTAAGACGTATTTTTCAAGAAATATATTATAGAAAATAAAAAAATTCTCACTAGAATTAATCTAGTGAGAATTTTTGATTTCTAATCTTGGAAAGCATTTAATTCACGAATAGCCAAGGCGAAATCACCTAGTGTAGCTGAACCATTGTTCTTAACTACTGGCATTGTGATGTATTTGTCTAATTCTGGAACTTCAACATAGTCATTGAGTAATTCCTTAAATTGAACACGAACTTTGTCTAAGAATGTTTCACTGACAACACCGCCACCGAAGACGATCTTGTCGGGACGAAGAATCAAGGTAACTTGAATAGCAGCTTGAGCAACGTAGTAGGCCATGATATCCCAAACATGGTCAGTCAATGGAACGTCCTTACCAGGTTTACCTAAACGAGCATCAAATGTTGGTCCGGCAACCAAACCTTCAAGACAGTCACCGTGGAATGGGCAAATTCCCTTGAAATCTAGGTCATCAGGGTGACGTTTTAAGAAAGTGTGACCCATTTCAGGATGACCGACATTACCGATAAATTTACCATCAGCAATTGCACCAGCTCCCACACCAGTACCGATTGTGTAGTAAACCAATGAATTGATCTTTTCGTTAGATAGAGTTGACATTACGTATTCGCCATAAGCTGAACCGTTAACGTCAGTTGTCCAAAACATTGGTACATTTAATTCTTTCTTCAAGGCACCGACAAAATCAGTATCTTTCCAACCTGGCTTAGGTGTTGAAGTGATGTAACCATATTTTGGTGAATTCTTACGTTGTTCGATTGGTCCAAATGAAGCAATACCGAGAGCTTCGATATCGAATTGTTTGAAATAATCGATTGTTTTTCTTAATGTTTCCTCAGGTGTTGTTGTTGGGAAATGAACACTATCCTTGATACGGTAGTCTTCGTCACCAACAGCACAAACAAATTTTGTTCCGCCTGCTTCAATACTTCCTACTAGCAAAATAAATATCTCCTTGGCAATTAATAGTAATCGTTTGCAATAAGTAATACAATACTATTTTTTATTTTTGACGTCAAATAAGATTGTTTATTGATAAAAAATTATTAATAAATAAAAAAGGTATTGTTAGAACGTTGCAATGTTTGCAGTTGTTCTAACAATATCTTTTGTAATAATTTTAGATTAATAAATCTTAGTATCACGAATATCTTTTAGAATACTCAATGATCCATCTTTATAAGCTAAGAAGCCATAAACGGCTACACCGATCAAACCACAGATAATGATGACAATGATGGCACCAATCTTAGTAGCGTCAGAAATTACTTTGACGATAAAGAAATTAGCTATGGCAACTACAAGTAACATCACAACTCCATCAAGAAGAATTCGGAACAATTTCTTACCCAATTCTTTATTGACGATTTGGAATTGCTTGTTGATTAGTCTGAAAGCAAAGTATGACATCAGAATGAAGGCAATAGCAGTAGCAGTAACCGGTCCATAAACTCCTAAACTAACTGTTAGTGGTACTTGTAAAATCATCTTAATAATGTAAGCAAATGCTAAGTAGACTAATGACTTTCTAACATGATGTGTAACTTGGAGAATGTTTTCCAAAATCATGAACAAACAATAGAAGAAAGCTTCAACACAAGAAACGATCAAGACTTTAGAACCGAGGATGCTTTGGTCATAGAAGACGAAAACAGTCCATAGTTGACGACTGATAGCCATCATTCCAAAAGTAGCAGGCAAAATAATGAAGAACGTGAATTGAACGATATTTTGCATTAATTTTTGAACAGTTTTTAGACCAGTTTTACGAGTGATCATAGCGGATAACGCTGGTATAACGGAGGCTGAAACAGAAATTGCCAAGGAAACTAGCACCATAATCAATTTGTTGGCTTGGAATCCAAACATCGCATACAAGTCATCGATTGTCTTTTGGCTGGCGTGTAAGATCAATTCGTAAATCCAAGTAAAAGTCGTTTGGTCGAACAATTGTAAAACGGTCATAATTGTATCAACTAATAAGAATGGAATAGCTGAACGCAACATTGAACTGAAACTGATTTCTGGACCATTTTCTTTAACGTCATCACTAGGTTTAATGTCAGGAATAGTGACTGTTTTTCTAACCCGAACACGAATCCACAAGAGGAATATGTAAGCTAAGGTTGCCCCAATGAATGAAGCCAAAGTCGATTGGTTAACGGCTGCCATATAGCTACCTTTTTGCAATATCATGATTGTGTAAGTTGCATAAAGCATGTAAGCTACACGAGCAATTTGTTCGATAACTTGTGAAAAGGCTGAATAAGAAATAAAGGCATATCCTTGAATGTAACCACGCAAAATTCCAAGAGCTGGAATAATTAGCATTGCGATACTCAAATATTTAATTGGCGTTACAACACGCATATCGCCGGCAGCCAGAACAATTGCCACATATTTAGCTCCGAAGAACATAATGAATGCTAAAACGATTCCGACTAGGGACATATAAATTGTATATTTTTTGAAGAGCTTCTCACTTTGGTCAAAGCGACCCAAAGCATTGTGAGCGGCAACTTCTTTTGAAATAGCCGAAGGAATTCCAGCTGTAGCAATGATCAAGAAAAGGTTATAAATATTGTAAACTTTCCCATACAAAGCGTTCGCTGCACCAACAGCTACCGGGCCAATCCAAAGATTCCAAGGAATGATATAGACGACCGAAAGTATTCTTGAAAGAATCCCACTGATAGAAATCCAGAGAGAACTCTTGAGTAATGAATCTTTTTTCATTTTGTTTTCCATTCTGTATAAAAATTACTTATAAAAAATAGCTACTAAAACTAAAGCTATTAAAGCTGGTAAACCTTGTAAAAATAATATTTTCTTTGTGGCTGTAAAAGCGCCATAAATAGCGACGCCGATAACGTAGAGCAACATCAAAATAAGAATGGTTCTTAAAACTGCTCCAGTAAAGAATAAGATCATCAATAACATTAAAACGCCAAATAGGCCGTTATAAATACCCTGATTAGCTAAAGCTATTTTAGCATGTGAATCTTTAACGAATTCGACAGGCATATCGAAAGCATTGGCTTGAACTTCAGGCTTGGCAAACATTTCAATGCCGGCAATGCCGATATGCTCCAAAGCCACCAATGCGACTATAAATAAAGTTAAAATTTGCATTTTTTCTTCTTCCTATTAATGGTATAGAACTATATTATACTGTTTTTCAACGTTGTACAAATCGTATTTAAACAATAAAAAAAGAAGAACCATAAGTACTTTACGATTCTTCATTGTTGTTTATCATAACAAATTTTTGCGAAAAATTACCCTTTTGATTGATTTTCGCTTGGCGCAAACTGTCCATTTCTTCATAATTTATTGAAGCATCAGTCAAAATAGCACGAATAACTTCTTCAAGATCCCCTAATTCTTCAACAAGATTGGCGCGCGATTGAGCGTTTTGGACTTCTTTAGCTTCTTCAACGATTTTATGTCGCAAAGATAGACGATAATCTTCATTGGAAAGAACTTCAAATTCGGCATTATCGGCGAGAATGTCCGGTATTTTATCTCTAACTAATTTCTTCATAAATAAAAATCTCCCTATAACATTTGAGTTCTTTCTTAGATTAGATTGGTGTTTCCGTCCTCCATAGCAAAGAAAATTTGGCTGGAACGTAGTGGGCACGACTTGGAGCCTTTGCTAAGCCCAAAACCGGGCAAAGTCTTCAAGCTCGGCCTTATTCTAAGCAACAAGTTGCTAAGAATAATTTCACTACTGAGCCAATTTTCTTTGCTATTCCGGACTAGATAGTGGGTATATTTTTTTAATCACTGGAGTAACAAATACGAGACGTTATCTAGTCGGGAGTGACAGCTTTGTGAATGCCCAGTATATTCCAGCGTCCACAAAGCTTCACTTACGATGGTAATTTATCAATTTAAATTAAAGAAAGAACTATATTTGTTTGTAAAAAATCTTACCATGAAGATACGAAACCGCCAAATCAAAAGTCATAAGCGCATTGATTGATAATAATAATATTGTCATGATATCATTTATTTAAATAAAAATATAAAAAGTGTTGATTATTATGAGTCTATCAAATGTATTAGTAACAGAGATATATGGCGGGGTACTATTATTTGTTATAGCGGGTATTATTATTGTGTTATTCATAAATGATTTTATTCGTAAAAGGATGGTCTTTGCTTGTGAAGCGGCGTTACGTGATCAAGAGAAGATTTCACAAATTTCAGTCGATAATGAAACGGCTGAATATTTGAGACGAAATAATAATCATGAGCTACATCGAATCGATGAAATGATTTCTAAAAAAGACGATATAATTCGATATAAATTGTGTCTCAAAAAAAGAAGTTTTGATTTTTATTTGAGAAAACAGAATTTATGGAATTATAAAGTTATTGCGATAAAAATGTATTAAAAGGCTTGTCGTTATGACGATAAGTCTTTTTTTCTTTCACAAACTTTGATTGACTATAATAAAAAAATCGGCTACCATGTTTATAAATTTTATCTACTAATAGGTAAAAACAAATACTTAGGAGGAAAATCATGTCGGCATGGGATACAAAATTTGATAAAAAGGGATTCACGTTTGATGACGTCTTACTAATTCCAGCGGAGAGTCACGTTTTACCAAACGAAGTAGATTTATCAGTTCAATTGGCTAAGAATATTAAATTAAACACTCCAATTTTGAGTGCAAGTATGGATACAGTTACCGAAGCACCAATGGCCATCGCAATGGCACGTCAAGGTGGATTAGGTGTTATTCACAAGAATATGAGTATTGAACAACAAGCTGACGAGGTTTCAAAAGTTAAGCGCTCAGAAAATGGTGTCATTATTGACCCAATTTACTTAACTGCAGATGACGAGGTTGCTCAAGCAGAAAAGTTAATGAGTACTTATCGTATCAGCGGTGTGCCAATCGTTAACAACACCAATGATCTAAAATTAGTTGGTATTATTACTAACAGAGATTTACGTTTCATTACTGACTATTCTGTAAAAATCGGAACAGTTATGACTAGTGAAGAATTAGTTACTGCACCAGTTGGTACTTCTCTAAAAGAAGCAGAACAAATTCTTCAAAAACATCGTATTGAAAAACTTCCTTTGATCGATAAAAACGGTCGTTTGGGTGGTTTAGTAACAATTAAAGATATTGAAAAAGTTAAAGAATTTCCTAACGCTGCCAAAGATAAGTATGGTCGTTTGTTAGTTGCGGCAGCTGTTGGTGTAACTAGTGATACTTTTGAATGTGCTGAAGCTCTTTTAAATGCTGGTGCTGATGCAATTATTATCGATACAGCTCACGGTCATTCAGCTGGTGTTCTTAGAAAAATCGGTGAAATCAGAGCTAAGTTCCCAGAAGCTACTTTGATTGCTGGTAACGTCGCTACCGCTGAAGGTACTAAAGCTCTTTACGATGCTGGTGTTGATGTTGTTAAAGTTGGTATCGGACCTGGTTCAATTTGTACAACTAGAATCGTTGCCGGTGTTGGTGTTCCTCAATTAACTGCTGTTTATGATGCTGCTAGTGTAGCTCATGAATATGGCAAGACAATTATCGCCGATGGTGGTATCAAGTATTCAGGTGATATCGTTAAAGCTCTAGCTGGTGGTGGTAACGCCGTTATGCTTGGTTCAATGTTAGCTGGTACTGATGAAGCACCTGGTGACTTTGAAATTTATCAAGGTCGTCGTTTCAAGACTTATCGTGGAATGGGTAGTTTAGCTGCCATGTCCCATGGTTCATCTGATCGTTACTTCCAAAGTGGTGTAAATGAAGCTAACAAGTTAGTTCCAGAAGGTATCGAAGGTCGTGTCGCTGCCAAAGGTGCTGTTGGCGATGTAATTTATCAACTACTTGGTGGATTGCGTTCAGGTATGGGCTATGTTGGTGCTCACAACTTGAAGGAATTACAAGATGCACAATTTATTCAAATTTCTAACGCTGGATTGAGAGAATCACATCCACATGACGTTACAATTACTAAAGAAGCTCCTAACTATTCAGTTAAATAATTACTTCAGAAAAATAATAGAGGGTATTACTAGAATTGCAGTATATTGCAATCTAGTAATACCCTCTTTTTTTTATTTTTCATTACTATGTCTAAAACTATAACCAAAGTAAATTACTAAACCAACCGCAGTCCAGATGGCGTACATTTTCCACGTGAAACTTTGCAATTGGGTCATTAAATAGACACAAGCGGCAAAGGAGATCAATGGAAAGACGGGATAGAAGGGTACTCGAAAGGCTGGCTTTAAACCTTTGGTGTTTTTACTGTGACGCAAGAAGATGACACCGACTGATGTAACTGAGAAAGCTAGTAATGTTCCGATGTTGACTAATTCGGTGATTTTATCGATGGGAACAACGGCAGCTACGGTTGCGGCAACTAATCCTACCAAGAAAGTACTACTTACAGGAACACCTTGTTTGCTCAAATGATTGAATTTTTTAGGTAATAAGCCATCACGACTTAATGAAAAAATCAGACGTGTTCCACCATAGATAACTACTAGTAATACGGTTGTCATACCCATGATGGCACCTAGTGAAACGATTCCGGAAATCCAATTTAAGTTTAATAAGTTCAAAGCGTGAGAAACTGGATCGGCGACATTTAACTGTTTGTAATTAACGGCACCAACTAGAACTAATGATACTAAACTATATAGGATAGCGACGATTAATAGTGAAGCGATGATTCCAATTGGCATATTGCGTTTAGGATTTTTAACTTCTTCACTCGCAGAGGACACGACATCAAATCCTAAGAAGGCATAGAAAGCAACTGCGGCCCCACGGCCAATCCCACCAACTCCAAAAGGAAGAAATGGATTGTAATTCTTAGGTTTTACATAAAAGACCGTTACGGCTACGAACAACAGAATAACGAAGATTTTGACGTAAACCATGATCGTGTTGACTTTCATCGATTCATTCAAACCTTGTAGTAAAAGAACAGTCGCGATTAAAACGATGATAAAGGCAATCAGGTCAAATCTTCCACCGGTATTTCCAGCAGTTCCAGGAGCTGACTGTAAGGCTTTGGGAAGATTGATACCAAATCCTGCCAAAAGGTTTCTGAAATAAGCTGACCAACTGACAGCAGTAGAAGAGGCCGCAAATAAGTATTCAGAAATTAGGGACCAACCAACGATCCAAGCGATAATTTCACCGTAAACGGAATAAGAGTAAGTATAGGCACTACCAGCTAGAGGAATTGTAGATGAAAATTCGGAATAACAAAAGGCAGCACCGATACAAACTAAAGCTGCCAATAAATACGTTAAGATGACCCCAGGTCCAGCATAGTTGGCGGCAATAATTCCGGGTGTGATAAAGATACCAGACCCTACAATGACACCAACCCCCATGATAATGAGGTCTTTGGCACCAAGAGTTCGATTTAGAGTTTGCTCATGTAATAAATCATTGACGATATCTTTTTTCCGAAAGAGTGAAGACATAGATTGAGACACTTCCTAAACATTTAGTAGTATCATTATGACATTTTGAAAGTTAAAATTACAGTATTTTATCTAATTTGATTACAAAATATTTAATCAAGCCCGTGAGCTTTCGATATTTTTCGAAATAATGATACTATTTGGTTAACGAATAAGAAGGGGTGGAATTAATGCAATTTAATTTTGATAAAATCAATGATCGTCGCAACGCTAATTCTAGTAAGTGGCAGGTGAAGGAACACGAATTACCAATGTGGGTCGCTGATATGGATATTCAAACAGCGCCAGCTATCATCGAAGCAATGCACAAGGATGCTGATCGTGGGATTTTTGGTTATCAATACGTCCCTGATGAATACTATCAAGCTGTGGCTAGTTGGTACAAAGAAGAACACAATTTTGAACCAGATTTAGATTGGTTGGTCTTTAGTAACGGCGTTATGCCTAGCATTGGATCAATTTTGCGTCATTTGACTGATTTAGGCGACAATGTTTTGTTACAAGAACCTAATTACAATTCGTTTTTTAACGCAATTACTAGCAATGGTCGTCATATCGTCAACAGTGAATTGGATTATCAATATGGCAAGTACAGTATTAATTGGAAAGATTTGGAAAAGAAGCTATCTGATCCACAAACTACAGCTATGATTGTTTGCAATCCTCATAATCCTGCTGGAATTATTTGGGATAGAGAGACTTTGACAAGAATCGGCAAACTGGCTAATAAATATGATGTCTTAATTATTTCTGATGAAATTCACGGTGACGTTACAATGCCAGGTTATGATTATGTACCATTTGCTTCCTTGGATGAAGAAGTTACTCAAAACAGTATTTCGTTAGTATCTCCAAGTAAGACTTTCAATTTGGCAATTTTACACGCTGCTACCTTGTTCATACCTAATGCTAAATTACGTCAAAAAGTTGAGCATGCAATCTCAGTTGACGGAATCAGTAGTCCTGGTATTATGTCGATGGATGCCTCAATTGCAGCTTACACAGAAGGTCATGAATGGTTGACAGAACTTCGCCAATACATTCAAAAGAACCGTGAGTACGTTGAAGATTTTGCTAAGAAAAATATTCCTGATATTAAAGTATTACCAGCTCAAGCAACTTATCTAGCTTGGATCGACTGCTCGAAGTTAACTGACAAGTCAGATGAATTTAATCAATTCTTACGCGATAAGACTGGTTTATATTTGGCCGAAGGAACGAAATATCGTGGCAATGGTAATCAATTCTTGCGGATGAATTTGGCTACTCCAAAGAGTAATGTTGAAGATGCCATGCAACGTTTAGCAAAGGGAATCACTGAATATAAAGCTTAAAATAAAAATCCTCGTTAGATTGTAATTTTTCTTACAACCTAGCGAGGATCATTTTTTTTACTTAATAATTGTCATAATAATTGGCACAACAATCAAACTCAATAGAGTGGTCTCTGTAACCATGATTGCAGCATAATCAGAATCGGCGTGATAAAGATTTGCAACAACTGGGGCATTAGTCATTACAGGCATTGCTGCTTGAACGATAAAGACTTGTTTCATTAATGGAGTTGCTGGAATAAATAGGAATAAACCAGCCATCAACAAGGGAGCACAGAGAAATCTTCCAAAGAGAATAGCCAGATTGTCTTTGTGGAAAGAAACATTTTTGAGTCCAGCGTTATAAATAGAAATACCAATGAAAATCATTGATAGAGGAATTGTTAAACCACCCAAATATTGAAAGTCAGACATTAAGAATTTTGGTAATTGAATGTGGAGCATTACTAGAATCAATCCGATAATAAATCCTAATAGTGGTGGTGAGAAGACTTTTTTCAACGTTGTCTTGAGTTTGAAGTGACCTTTAATCTCGCCATCCATTTGAATCAAATAGGTCCCAAGAGTCCAGAAGAACGTTGTATTGGCCATATAATAAACCAAAACATAAGGTAAACTCTTTTCCCCAAATAAAGCCATATTGACAGGTAAACCTACAAAGACTGTGTTGGAATTGAAAAACATCGAACTGAAAAGTCCTTTATGTTTAGGGTCGATTTTTAATACTTTGATCAAAATAATCGAAATGAAAATCAAGATAGTCATTGATAAAACTGGCACGCCCAAGTCAGGCAAGAGTTTTATCAATTTTTTGGCCGTAAAATCTTTAGTAATAGTTGAAATCATATATGCAGGCAAAGCTACTTGAGTAACGATTTTAGCGATTAGACGAGTTGACTTATCATCAAACCAGCCTAATGCACTTAAGCCATAGCCGACGGCAATCAAACCGATAATTATTAAGATTCCAGATATACTAGAAAAAAAGACACCCATATATAAAACACCCTTCATTAAATATTAAAATCAATCTTACACTTTTTTGACAAAATATGAAAAAACTTGTTTGATTTTCATTAAATTGATAATTGGTACTAACCAAATAGGAAAGTGGTAAGTCCAAATTCTTGAAATCCCTTTCAATTTGATTAAAATAATAACCATAAGAAAATTTGCCGCAGGAGGAATTTATTTATGGCATATAAAACAGTTAATCCATATAACAACGAATTAGTGAAAACTTATCCTGACGCAACCGCTGAAGAAATCGAGGAAGCTTTGGCAAATGGACATGCGTTATACAAGAAGTGGCGCGATGAACCCGTTACAAGTCGTGCTGCTATCTTACATAAAATCGCTGATTTATTGAGAGAACATGAAGATGAACTAGCTAAAATCGCTACGATCGATATGGGAAAACTTTACAATGAATCAAAGGGTGAAGTAGAGTTGTGTGCCATCATTGCCGACTATTTCGCTGACAATGGAGCCGATTTGTTAAAACCTACACCAATTAATAGCCGTAACACCGGTGATGCTCAAGTATATCATCAAGCAACTGGTGTTTTGATGATGGTTGAACCTTGGAATTTTCCTTACTATCAAATTATGCGTGTGTTTGCACCTAACTTTATGGTCGGAAATCCAATGCTTCTAAAACACGCTTCGAATACCCCAGCTTCAGCTGCTGCTTTTGAGAAAATTGTTAATGAGGCTGGTGCACCAAAAGGGACATTCAAGAATCTCTTTGCTAGTTACGATCAAGTAAGTGACATTATCGCTGACCCTCGTGTTCAAGGAGTAGCTTTAACAGGATCGAAACGTGGTGGACAATCGGTTGCTCAAACTGCCGGTAAGTATCTTAAGAAGAACTCGATGGAGTTAGGTGGTTCAGATGCCTTTGTTGTCTTATCTGATGCAGATGTTGATAAGGCTGTTGATTTAGCATGGCGTGTCAGAATTTACAATGCTGGACAAGTATGTACTTCTGACAAGCGTTTCATCGTCGCTGACAACTTATACGATGAATTCTTGGAGAAACTAAAAGCTAACTTCTCTAAATTAGTTCCAGGTGACCCAATGGATCCTAAGACAACTTTGGCTCCAATGAATTCCAAACGTGCTAAGGAAAAGCTTCAAGGACAAATTGATAAAGCCGTTGAAAATGGTGCAAAAGTTTATTATGGTAACCAACCAATTGATCTTCCTGGTCAATTCATTCAACCAACAATTTTGACTAATGTTGAAAAAGATAATCCTGAATTTTACGATGAATTCTTCGGTCCAGTTGCTCAAGTCTTCAAAGTTCACTCTGATCAAGAAGCTATCGATTTAGCTAATGATTCTGAATTAGGACTAGGTGGTATCGTTGTATCAGCTGATCCTCAACACGGTAAGTCAGTTGCTGAAAAGATTGAAACAGGTATGGTCTTCGTCAACTCATTCTTAGTATCATTGCCAGAATTACCATTCGGTGGTGTCAAAGGTTCCGGTTATGGACGTGAATTGAGTAACCTTGGTCTAAACGCCTTTACTAATGAAAAATTAATCGTTACAGCTCAAGAACCAGATTGGAATAATCCAGCTGGTGGTTTGGCTGTCTTTAAAGATTAGAACTTTGTGAATACATTTACATAAACACCTCTCAGCGGTAAAATTATCGTATAAAATGTTGAGGGGTGTTTTTGTATGGATGAAACAAGAAATATGGTAAACAATGATTTTAAAGACATTATGTTAAATCGTCATTCGTATCGTAAATTCAAGACAGACGTTAAAATTTCTCGTGAAGAGATTAACGAAATGTTAGAAGAAGCTCTTTCAGCTCCTTCAGCATGTAACTTGCAATCATGGCATTTTGTTGTTTGTGATGATGAGGAAGGTAAGAAGAAAGCTCGTTCAGTTATGATGCCATTTAATTACCCACAAACCGATACTTGTTCTGCTTTGATTTTTGTTTTAGGAGATACACAATCCCACTACAAGTACCGTGATGTTTGGAATAAAGCTTGTGAAAATGGTCAAATCAGTCCTGAAGAACGTGACAAAGTATTCAAGACTTTCTTACCATTGTATGAACACGCTGATAGAAGTTTCTTGGAAAAGGATGCTACGATCGATGGCTCAATGGCTGCAATGCAATTGATGCTAATTGCTCGTGCTCATGGATATGAAGCTAATCCAATGTCAGGTTACTATTTCGACAAAGTTGCTCCAGCTTTGGGACTAGATGGTGACCGTTACATTCCAATCACCTCAATTGCTATTGGTAAGCCAGATGGTGATTATACTAAGTCAGTTCGTTATAACGTTAATGAAGTTACTGATTTTATTTAAAAAGATCTTTAGTTAAACTAAACATGCCGTCGTCCGCAAAATCCCTGTGATTGGCTGGAACGCTGCCGACACAACTTGGAGCCTTTGCTAAGCCCAAATACGGGCAAAGTCTTCAAGATTGGTCTTATTCTAAGCAACAAGTTGCTAAGAATAATTTGGCGGCTGAGCCATCACAGGGATTTTGCTCCCGACTAGAAATTTATTTTTTATTTGAATAACCAGTTCCTTGTATTATAAAAGCCCTGATAGAAATCAATTAAATGAATTCTATTAGGGCCTTTATTTAGTTTTAGAGTATTTTTTAATCTAATTCTTCATCTTCAACGTCTTCTTTAACACTGACTTTAGCAGGTTTTCTTTCTTTAACGAAGTAGATAATTGTCATAACTACTAAGAAGGCGACACCGACTAGTAGGGAAACTGTAGTTTCGGGATTCAAGAACATGAAGACTAAGATAACTAATAATGAAGCAATAGCTAAATAATTACTGATTGGATAAAGTGGCATCTTGAACGGATGTTTATCCATTTTATCCTTGTTGATGTGTCTAAATCTCAATTCACTAATTAGAATAACGAACCAAGGAACCATACCTGGTAAAACACTAGAACTATAAACAATAACAAAGATGTTACTTGATGTGTGTAGTAATGCAGGTAATGCGTAGTTCAAAATTAAACCAATTAAGATACCAGTTGAGATAGCTAGAACAGGGATGTAAGGTACATTGTGCTTTGATAATTTAACGAATGACTTAGGCAAGTGTTTTTCCAAACCTAACGTATAAAGCATTCGACTGGAACTGAAGATACCAGAGTTACATCCAGACATAGCAGCTGTTAGCATAACAAAGTTGATAATTTCAGCTGCAAATGTGATACCAACTTTAGCAAATGTTTCTACGAAAGGTGAACCGATAGTACCCAATTTGTTCCAAGGATAAATTGAGACGATAACGAAAATAGCACCAATATAGAAAATTAAAATTCTACCAACGATAGAGCGAATAGCTTTAACGATATTTTCTTGAGGATTTTCAGCTTCACCGGCTGTAATACCGATAACTTCGATTCCTTGATATGAAGCGACAACAATTGATAGAGCAAAGATAAATCCTTTCAAACCACCTGTGAAAAAGCCACCGTGAGTCCAAAGGTTACTGATACCAACGGGATGTCCGCCATTACCAACACCGAAGACGATAACGAAGAATCCTAAGATGATCATCATAATAATTGTCAAAACCTTAATCAAAGCAAACCAGAATTCCAATTCACCATAAGCTTTAACAGAAGTTAAATTAGCCACACAGAGCGTTACAACGACAACTATTCCGGCAATCCATTTTGGCATCGTGGGGAACCAAAATTCCAAATAAGTTCCAACGGCGATAACTTCACTAATACCAACGACTAAGTATTGGAAAACATTACTCCAAGCTGTTAAATATCCGACGACGGGATGTATGTATTCGGTAGCGTATTTGGCAAATGAACCTGTTGAAGGATCAACGTAAAGCATCTCACCAAGCGCTCGCATTACCATATAAAGAATCAATCCAGCTAAAGCATAAGCCAACAAGACTGAAGGACCGGTCCATTTAATGGTGGAAGCAGAACCCATGAATAGTCCAACCCCGATGGTCCCACCTAGAGCAATCATTTGCATTTGTCTTGAAGATAAACTTCGGCTTAAATTTTCTTTAGCCATATTAGTTCCCACCCTTTTGTGTTCATCAAATGTGAACAACTGTATTTAAATCATGGAATATATAATAACTCACTCTTACTGAAATGTCATATTTTTTTTCATATTTGTCTGAAAAATCTTTGTAAGCGATTATAGATATTAAAATATTCTATATTTTTTTATATAAATTGAACCAATATAAATGTAGTTATATATGTTTACAAAGCAACCTATAAATTAGATAATTGATTGTAATAGTAGGATATTTTTTGGACGAAAAAATGCGGGATGTTAGTGTTTTGATAATGTCCCGCATCAGTTATCTACCGTGCGAGAAATGAATGAGGAAATAAATATGGATATTAATATTTTTATCGAACGTAGAAAAGAATTAAAAATGTCACAAGTTAAGCTCTGTCAAGGGATTTGTACACAATCAACGCTCAGTAAATTTGAAAATAATGGTCGAGTACCGTCCTTAGCAATTCTCAATAAATTATGCGAACGACTTGGATTATCGGTGGACGATCTTTACAAAAATTCGAGTGCATCAACTACTCACATGCGAACAGTTTTGAATCGTATTGAAAGCGATTTAATGATGGAAGACTATGCCAAAGTTTCTGAGGCTTTAAAGGACTTAAATGTCGATGATGTTAATAATAATGAATTAAAAATGCAATTTTATTACCAAAAAGGATTATTCATAACTTTAACAAACGGTAAATTTGAAGAGCTTTTTTACAATTTTTCACAAATTTTGGACAATTTGGACGAAGAACATCACACGATTTATTCTTACTTATCATATGTAGGTATGGGAATTTTTTATTCACGCATTAATAAAATGGAGCAAGCTGAGTTTTATTTTGATAAAGTTTTGGATTATATTAATGTACACAAAGATCAAACTTTCCAGAAAAATGGGTTAAACGTTTATTTACGAATTCTAACGATTGTTTTCTATACGGCTGATTTTTTGATTGTTAAAAACAAGTTTGAAAATAGCTTGGAATTGGTAAAACGTGGCATCAAGTTATGTTCTGAACAACATATTACTTACTATTTACCAAGATTGAAATTGTTAGAGGCTAAAATTGCGATTAATACAAACCAACCAGCAACAGATGTCAAAGACTTATTAACGGATGCGATGGCTTTTGCTAAAATTAATCATAATGAAGTAGTGGAATTGAGAATCAACGCTTTGCGCAAACAATATCAAGATATGAAGGGTAATGATGATTATGAGTAGGGGTTCAGAACAAGCCTATAAAGATTTGGCAGGAAAACTCAATCAGTTAGATATTAAATATAAAGTAGTTGACCATCCAGCAGCTGAAACGACTGAGCAAGCTGACAATTATATTGCCGGTTTAGAGGGCGTTAGAACTAAGACGATGTTTTTAAAAGATAAGAAGAAACATTTCTATTTAGTGATTATGGATGATAAAAAACGGATGGATTTCAAGAATTTCCAAGGACTTACAGGGACAAAACGTATATCGATGGCACATGACCACGATATTGAGGAGCAATTGGGTCTGGAAGCGGGGATTGTTTCACCGTTTGGCATTATTAATAATACGGCTCATAATATAAAGTTGTATTTTGATAAAGAAATGCTGGATAGTGAAGAGATCCTGACTTTCCATCCAAATGTTAATACGCACACGATTTTCTTAACCGCCAGTGATTTGATGAAATTCATCGATGCTTGTGGGTTTGAGTATGAAATCTTAGATTTGGAATAAAAAACGTTCATTTGTTAATTGAACGTTTTTTTATTTTTTTCATATTATAATATTGTTATCGAAAGTATTTGGAGGGCTACAATGGCAACACTTGAAGTAAAAAATCTTCACGTTGAAGTGGAAGATGAAGAGACTAAGAATAAAAAAGAGATTCTCAAAGGTGTCAACTTGCTGATGAATACAGGTGAGATTCATGCCATCATGGGACCTAATGGTACAGGTAAATCAACATTATCGCAGACTATTATGGGTCAAAAAAACTACCACGTTACTAAAGGCGATATCCTTTTGAACGGTGAAAGTATTTTGGATATGCCAGTCGATCAACGTGCTCGAAAAGGATTATTTTTGGCGATGCAATATCCTGCTGAGATTCAAGGTGTTACTAATGCTGAATTTTTGAGAGCAGCCATCAATTCTAGACGTCCAGCAGATGACAAAATTTCTGTAATGGATTTTTTGAAAGAACTCGACAAGAATTTGGAATTGTTAGACATGAGTCAAGCTATGACAGAACGTTATTTGAATGAAGGCTTTTCTGGTGGCGAAAAGAAACGTAATGAGATTTTACAATTATTGATGATCAAACCTAGTTTTGCTTTATTAGATGAAATCGACTCAGGACTTGATATCGATGCTTTAAAAGTTGTTTCTAAAGGTGTTAATTCAATGCGCGGGGATAACTTTGGTGCTTTGATTATCACTCATTATCAAAGACTTTTGAATTACATCAAACCAGACGTGGTCCACGTAATGATGGACGGAAGAATTGTCAAAACTGGTTCGGCTGATCTTGCGCAAAAACTAGAAGATGAGGGTTATGCTGGCTTGCGAGATGAATTAGGAATCAAGGCTAATCTAGCCGACGACTAAGGGGATATTATGACATTAGAAAATCTGACAATTAATGAACCTGATTGGTTCGTTCAAAAAAGACTGACGGCATTAAATTCAATTGAGAAATTACCGTTGCCAACAATACAACGTTTTGATTTTCATAATTGGCAACTAACACCGCCATCTGAAACGATTATTAAGATAAAAGTAGCATCACAAGACAATTATATTTTGATGGATTTGTTTGAGGCCCTAAATGAATACCCTGACTTAGTTCAGAAGTATTTGTACACCGTAATTAAAGCAGATGAAAACAAGTTGTCGGCTTATAATACAGCCTATGTAAATCATGGTGTTTTCTTGTATGTTCCTAAAGATACGGTCGTAGAAAAACCAATCGAATTAGAATTTCAACAAGATTCTAGTCAGCCATTTGTTTCTCATGTTTTGGTCGTAGCGGGTGAAAACTCAAAATTCTCATTGATTCAAAAGACTACTACCAAAGGTGATCAAGTAAGTGTTGCTAATTGTGTTGTAGAAATCAAAGCTTTAGATAACAGTGAAGTGAAGTACGCAGCAGTTGATGAACTCGGTCAAAATGTAACGTCGTACTTAAGTCGCCGAGCGGATGTTGGTCGGGATGCTTACGTTGACTGGTCGATTGGTTTGATGAATGAGGGAAATACTGTCGCTGATTTTGACACTGATTTAAAGGGTACTGGTGCTCATTCAGAAATTAAAGTTGTCGATATTACTGCTGGAAAACAACTTGAAGGGGTCAATACTCGTGTTACTAATTATGGTAAGAAAACTATTGGTAATATCAATCAACGTGGGGTGATTACTGACCATTCACGATTGATTTTTAACGGTATCGGCCACATTATCAAAGGCGCTTCAGGAGCTAATGCTGAACAACAAAATCGTGTCTTAATGATGTCGAGCCACGCTCATGGAGATGCCAATCCAATTTTATTGATAGATGAAAATGATGTTTTGGCAGGCCATGCCGCTAGTGTAGGTCAAGTCGATCAAAATCAGCTCTATTATTTGATGAGCCGTGGATTGGATAAGAAAACTGCTCAACGGATGGTTATTCGTGGGTTCTTAGGTGACGTGTTAGTTTCTATCCCATCTAAAGCAATCAGAGAACAATTGGTACAAACGATTGAAAGGAAGTTGGCAAATGGACAAGCAGTTTCAGAAAATTCGTGATGATTTTCCAATCTTAAAGCAGCGAATAAATAATGAACCATTAGTTTATCTGGACAGTGCTGCCACTTCTCAAAAACCGCAAACAGTTATCGATACTGTCACAAATTATTACCAAACTATCAATGCTAATGCGCATCGCAGCGTTTATACATTAGGACAACGAGCAACTGATGAATATGAATCAGCTCGTAAGAAAGTTCAGCATTTTATCAATGCTCAATCTAGCAAAGAAATTATTTTTACTAAAGGGACGACCGATAGTTTGAATTTAGTTGCTAGTACTTATGGCGAAGCAAATATTCAAGCAGGTGATGAAATAGTTATCACTTATATGGAACACCATAGTAATTTGATTCCTTGGCAACAACTCGCTATCAGAAAACATGCCGTTTTGAAATATATTGAATTGACTGATGATGGTCAATTGGATATGAACGATGCTCTGAATAAAATCACAGATAAAACTAAAATTGTTGCCGTAGCTCATGCAAGTAACGTCTTGGGTGTGACTAATGATATTAAAAAATTAGCGCAAATCACGCATTCTCATAACGCCGTTATAGTAGTTGACGGTGCTCAAGCAGTTCCACATCAACCAGTCGACGTACAAAAATTAGATGCTGACTTCTATGCCTTTTCAGGACATAAGATGTTGAGCCCAATGGGAATCGGTGTTTTGTATGGCAAAAAAGAATTGTTAGAACAAACTTCACCATACCAATTTGGCGGTGAGATGATCAATTCAGTGGACAAATTCGATAGTACTTGGAGTGAACTACCTTGGAAATTCGAGGCTGGAACGCAAAATGTCAGTGGCGCAATTGGATTAGGCAAAGCTATCGATTATTTGAATAATTTAGGAATGGAAAATATCGCCGAATATGAACAGGAATTAGTTGATTATGCGTTGCCTAAATTATTGAGCATCGAAGGATTAACAGTTTACGGACCACATGATTCCAAAAATCATAACGCCGTTATCTCATTTAATCTTAATGATTTACATCCACATGATGTGGCAACGGCTTTTGATATGGATGGAGTAGCTGTCAGAGCGGGACATCATTGTGCCCAACCGTTGATGAAATATTTGGGAGTCGTGGCAACCGTTCGTGCCAGTCTTTATTTTTACAATACTAAAGCTGATGTTGATAAATTATTACAAGCAATCACTGATACAAAGGAGTTCTTCAGAGTATGAGTTTAATGGGATTGAACAATCTATATCGTGAAGTTATCTTGGATCATTCACAAAATCCACATCATAAGCATGCTTTACCACAAGCAACGTCTAAGACTACTTTGAAAAATCCAACTTGTGGCGATGTAATCAATTTGGAATTAGAAATTAAAGATGACAAGATCATTGATGCAGGATTTAGTGGCGAAGGTTGTACTATCAGTCAAGCATCTGCCAGCATGATGACCGATGCTATAATTGATAAAACCACCACGCAAGGACTAGAAATGGCCCACATCTTTTCTGATATGGTCATGGGTAAAAAGCATTCTGATTCAGATTTAAAGAAGTTGGGTGATGCCGCAATCTTATCAAGTGTCATGCAGTTTCCAGCCCGGATTAAGTGTGCCACATTGAGCTGGTGGGCTTTAAGAAAATCATTAGGAGAAGAAGTCGATGATTGATTTAGAAAATTCAGAATACGAATACGGTTTTCACGATGATGTAAAGCCTAAATTTAGTACTGGACGCGGTTTGACAGAAGAAACAGTCCGCAAAATTTCAGCCGAGAAAAACGAACCACAATGGATGTTGGATTATCGTTTAAAGTCTTACAAAACCTATCAAAAATTGGCGATGCCTAATTTCGGCCCAGATCTGTCAGACTTAGATTTAGAAAATATGTTGTATTATCAAAAAATGACCGATAGAAAATATCGTGACTGGGATGACGTGCCGGATAAGATGAAGGAAACCTTTGACCGTTTAGGTGTTCCTGAAGCTGAACGCAAATACTTAGCCGGATCTTCAGCTCAATATGAATCGGAAGTCGTTTATCATAATATGCGCAATGAATTTGAAAAGTTAGGAATTTTGTTCACCGACACGGATACGGCGTTACAAGAGTATCCAGAACTTTTCAAAAAATGGTTTGGTAAATTAGTTAAACCTACTGATAACAAATTTGCGGCTTTGAATGGAGCAGTTTGGTCTGGTGGATCGTTCATTTATGTTCCTAAAGGCGTGAGATGTGATATTCCAATCCAATCCTATTTCAGATTAAATGCCGAAAACTCGGGGCAATTTGAGCGGACCTTAATTATCGTCGATGAAGGTGCCAAAGTCGATTACGTCGAAGGTTGTACTGCACCGAATTATTCTTCTGATAGTTTGCATGCTGCAGTAGTTGAGGTTAACGTTTTGCGAGATGCATATTGTCGTTATACAACGATTCAAAATTGGTCTGACAACGTTTATAGTTTGGAAACTAAACGGGCTGCCGCTTCGGAAAACGCCACGATGGAATGGGTCGACGGTAACCTTGGTTCCAAAGTTACAATGAAATACCCAAGTGTTTACTTGAATGGTGAAAATGCTCGAGGAACGATGTTGTCAATTGCGGTGGCCAGTAACGGAATTCATCAAGATTCTGGTGCTCGCATGATTCATAATGCCAAAAACACTTCTAGTTCAATCGTTTCTAAATCAATCGCTCAAACTGGTGGATCAGTGGACTATCGAGGTACAGTTAGATTTGGCAAACATTCTGATGGCTCGAAAGCCCACGTTGAATGCGACACGATTATCATGGACGATCAATCTTCATCGGATACGATTCCTTACAATGAAATTGATAATGCCAATGTTTCGATGGAACATGAAGCTCGAGTATCAAAGATTTCTGAAGAACAACTTTATTACTTAATGAGCCGAGGAATTTCCGAAGAAAAAGCTACCGAGATGATTGTTATGGGCTTTGTTGAACCATTTACGAAGAAACTACCTATGGAATACGCGGTTGAATTGAATCGTTTGATTAGTTATGAAATGGAAGGGTCAATTGGTTAAAGAATATGACAGAAGATAAGACCAAAAAAGACCTAGTTATGGATGCCTTAGAGAAGGTGATTGATCCTGAACTAGGAATTGATATTGTTAATTTAGGTTTGATTTATGAAGTAGAAATTGAAAATGAAACTGATGCCGTTATAACGATGACCTTGACCACAATGGGCTGTCCTCTCAGCGACATGTTGCATGATACGATTACCGCAGCTGTCAAGTCGGTCGAAGGTATCAAAAATTGTGAAATCGAGTTAGTATGGTATCCAATCTGGGATATTTCTAAAATGAGTCGCTATGCCCGGGTAGCATTGGGAATTCCAGAAGGTTTTGGCCAGTAAAAAAATCATTAACTTGAAACAAATGTTTAACTAAACTAATATTTACATGAACAAATAGGATACGGAGGGTTTATTGTGAAAAAAGCTACATCATTATTATTGAGTGGATTACTAGTATCAGGTATGGTACTAGGCACAGTTAGTGCTCCTGTTACAACTGTTAACGCTGAAGGAACTGCTTCAACTACAGCAGAGAATGAAGCTACGAATTTGATTAAATTTACTGATGTCAATGGCAATGCTATTAAAGATCTTCCTGCCACATCAGTGAAAGCTAGTGTTGGTGCAAAAATCAACATGCCAGACGGTTATTCACTATATCCGGGACTTGATCAAGAGGCAGTTGTCAAAGCTGACGGAACTACACAAACTTTTAAGGTTGTGAAGACAGATCAAATCACTAATGTCACAATCAACTACGTCGATGAGGCAACCAAAACTCAAGTAGGAGAAACTAGTGTTGATGCCGTGATTGGACAAACTTTGTCGATCCCTAAGCCAGATATCACAGGTTATGTTTTGAGTGATGCTGATGCTAGTGTTGAGATTGCAAAAGATGCTACATACAGCATTAATGTAACTAAAGAAATCAGCAACACAATAATCTTTAAGACTGCTGACAACGAACAAGTAGGAACAGCTACTATTTCTGGCAAAAAAGTTGGTGAAACTGTCGATGTTACTTCACAACTTCCAAAGGGTTACGCTACTAAAGATGCTACAGTAGCTTTGCAAGCCAATGGTAATACCCAAATCGTGACCGTTAATAAAGCTGATAATGGAGTAACACCATTCAAGAGCGTTGTAACGACTAATACCGATTCAGAATACACACCACTATATACAAAGACTGGTGCTTTAGCTAACCGTGCACTTCGCGGAGGAACTGATTGGCAAACTAACAACAAAATGACTTTGGATGGAGTAGATTATTATCAAGTATCAACTACTGAATGGGTCAAAGCTTCTGATGTATCAGTTAAATCGACCGGTAATAATACTAATACAGAAGCAGATGCTGTCGGTGCAGAAAAATCTGATGTAAATAAAGTAACTACAAAGAATGTCAATATCACACCACTTTATACAAGAGATGGTCAAACTATTTCAAATCGTGGTTTAGGTAGGAATTCAGCTTGGGCTACTGATTTGATGAAGACAATCAATGGAGCCAAGATGTATCGTGTAGCTACTAATGAATGGGTTAAAGCTTCTGATATTAAATAATTGAAAATTTCGACCATGGATCAAATCGATTCATGGTTTTTTGTTGGAAAAATTATTCAAAAAATGAAATGTTTATCTTATTTTAAAATAGATTTCTTATTTTGAAGTTAACTTGTTGGAAAAACCTCGACGTGAGACAATTTGTTTAAAAGCGCTTGCATGGGAGGATACTTATGATTGATACAATGATTTTTGATTTCAACGGTACGATGATTTTCGACGGTTTGATTCAAAAGAGAGCTTGGGGAAAATTTTTAGAAGTCGAGTTCAATCGCAAATTGACCAGTCAAGATTATCAATTGCACATTGCTGGAATTAATAATCGTAATACTTTTGAGTATTATTTGGGCAGAAGTATTTCAGGTGCTGAATTAACTCAATTGTCAGATAAAAAAGAGAATATTTATCGAGAAATTTGTTTGAATACTCCCGATGAATTCCAATTAGTATCAGGATTAGCTGATTTTTTGGACTGGTGTGAGAGTAATGATATTAAGCTGAACATCGCAACGGCTTCGGAATATTCTAATGTAGAGTTTTTCTTCGAGCAGTTGCAATTGGGACGTTGGTTTGATTTAAGCAAAGTTGCTTTCAATGACGGTCAAATCAAGGGTAAACCAGCACCTGATATCTTCTTGAAAGCTATCGAAAACGTTGATGGTAAAGTAAGTAATAGTGCTATTTTTGAAGATTCGGTTTCAGGTATTCAAGCAGCTAATACAGCTCAAGCGGGTAAAGTAGTTCTGGTCGAAGATCCAAAATTGGAAAAAGTAAATCTTCCTGAGAATTTGCGAATTGATAAATTAATTCGAAATTATTCAGGTATTAATAAATTCTTCCAAGAATAACCAAAATAAAATTAGTAAAGAAAATTTACAATTATCAAAAAGAAAACACAAATCATAATTGGTTTGTGTTTTTTTTATTAGGGATATATTAGAAATTGTCGGTTACATAATGAAATTCTTATATTAATATAAAATATTTCAGTGCAAAAATAATAAATAGATTGTTGCTAAATTAATATTTATAGTAACTAAATTTAAATATTGCTTTTTTTAATTGCTAGAAAAATCTGGATATATTACATTAGCTTTACCTTATTGGATATTAAGGAAAATTACTTTTCGGAGGGAAAAATTATGAAGTTAGCTAAGACAGTGATCGTATCTGGATTATTATTTTCTAGTGTTTTAGGAAGTGTGAATGTTGGCAGTATTACTGCTATGGCGGCAGAAAATGCTCAAACAAGTGCAAGAGCATTAGGACCAGCAGGTTTACCAAAATCGGGTATTACTGAATTGACACCACCTGAAATTATTACGCCAGATGAACAAGAACAACAAAGTCATGAACCGCAATTGACGGCTCCGGACATTGTTTCAGTTGGAAAACCTGGTGATACTAACGATAATAAGCCAGCCGCATCAACAACGAAGTCGGTACAACTTAAGTTTATTGACAAAGATGCACATAAAACTTTAGAAAATAAGACAAAAACTATTGAGGTGCCAAACGCACAGAAATCAACTACTGTTACTAAAGATATGCTTCCAGATGGTTATCAATTTGAGAATGACGTGAAGCAAATGAGTTTTAGAATTAATAGTAGTAAAGATGGTCAAAATGTAATTTATGTTGCTATAGTGAAAAAAAGCAATAATGTTGCAACTCAGAAGAATGTAACAGTTAAATTTGTCGACAGTAAAACCAATAAAGTAGTTACATCTGGTGTACAAATTTTTCCAATTGATAATGCTGCTAAAACCATCACTATTAATAGTAAAGATGTACCTAGTGACTACAAATTAATTAATGGTAAAGATAAGATTACATTGGAAATTAATAGCGATAATAGTGTTCAAATTAAAGTAGAACCAAAAAAAGCTGTGACTCCAACAAATAAGAATGTACAAATTCAATTTATTGATAAGGCAACGGGTAAAGCTATCGATAAAAGTTCAAAAACGATTCAAGTATCAAATAATACGAAGAATGTAACTATCAAAAAAGATATGTTACCAACAGAATACAAACTGGAAAGTGATTTAGATCAGATTACTTTGAGAATCAATAATGAAGATAGTAAAAATACTGTTTACGTTAGAGTAGTGAAAATTGGTAGTGAAGTAGTAACTAAAAAGAATGTAACGGTTAAGTTCATTAACGCTAAAACAGGAAAATCAATTCCATCTGGTGTACGAACTTTCCAAGTAAACAAAGCAGATAAAACCATCACTATTGGTGATAAAAACTTACCAAATGGTTACAAATTAGCTAACGGAAAAAATGAAATTAAGTTGGATATTAATAAGGATGGTAGTGTTCAAGTAAAAGTTGAGTCAACAAAGGTTGTTTCAACACCAGCGCCTACTCCAAGTAAACCAGGGAAACCAGCTGCTAAGCCATCAAAGCGTCCATCAGGTGCGCGTTACACAATCCAAAGAGTTCGTATCACATTCGTTGATCAAAACTCAAAGGATTTAGTAGGCTACAAGCAAGTAACAGGAAAAGCCTCATTCTCAACTAAGATTGAAGCTCCTAAAGGTTATTCGTTCACAAATGCAAAAGATGCCACAATTAAGTTTGATAAAAAGGGTAACAAGGATATCAAGGTCTTTGTTAAGAAGATGACTAGTGTACCTGTTAAACATGAAGGCATTGTTACAACAACTAACGGTTCATACAAGCGTCTATATACTCTTGAAGGTAAAATGATTACAAATCGTGCTTTGGGCGTTAACTCAAAATGGTACACAGATCAATACGCAACAGTAAATGGTGAAAAAATGTACCGAGTAGCCACAAACGAGTGGGTTAAAGCAAGCGATGTTAAATAATTAAAATAGTTCTGAAATCACAAAAATGAAAGGTCATTCCGTGAGGATTGATCTTTTTGTTTATATATAAATGATAACTTATAGATTAATTTCGAATTACAATAATTATAAATTCATATATTTATTGATATAGCAATGAATTTTAAATATTTTGATTTATTTGTTGTTTTATTTTAGGTAAATATAATATATTAGTTTTATCTTATTATAAGAATGCGTTATACCTGTAAATTCAAAAATATAATAAGAAATTTTTATATCAGGGGATGTTTATGAAAAAGAGTGTTTTAGTAACTAGTATTTTATTCTCAACTATGATGTTCGGTGGGCAATATATATCGGTTAATGCTGCTACTGTATCGAATGAGCAAGAGACTAAAGAGAATTCTAAAGTTTATAACAATATCGTTTTAATAACTCAAAAGGGAGAACATGTTGCTATAAATATCGAAGGAGAAGTCGGCAAGAAATACAATTTATATGACTTAATCCCACACGGATACGAAATTAAAGGTGACAAATATATTAATATTATTTCTGATGTTGAAAAAATTAGATATGTTAATGTTGAGGCGTTGTATGTAGAGAATATCTTAAATTTTGTGGATAGATGGGGAGATGGTCTTTTAGGAACTTGGATTGCTAAAGGATATACTGGTGATGAGGTTATAATACCTGATAATGTGATTCCTAAGGGTTATTCTTTAATTTGGGGTAATAAATATACCTTGAGTGGAGACAATACTAACTATGACATTAGTATCAGTCGAAAAGCGATTCATGAAGAAAGTGTAGCGGTTATTTTTAATTTTTATGACGAAAATAATAATTTTGTAGAAAAACAAACAACGTATAGTGAAGTTGGAAGTAAAGTCTATGTTCCTGAACCAGACAATTACAAATTAGCAAAAAATCAACCACTGTATGTAATAGCAAAGGAATCGGGAAATACTTTCAATATTAAGTTAATCAAAGATATTCATAATGTGAAATTATCTTTTAAAGATGAAAATGGTATTAATATTTTTAATAAAGATATTGAGAGCGATTTTGATCCAAATTATCCAATTATAAATGTAGAAAATCTTTTGGGACAAGAGACAAGTTATAATAACGAATACATTCTCGATGACAATCAACCGAATGAAATTAATGTTACTTCGGGTGGACATTATATAGTAAAAGTAAAACACCAATATAGAAATATAATCGAGTTTGTTGATTTAAAGGGAAATAGTATTGGATATACAGAAGAAGTTCGAGGTTCAAAAAACCAAGAAATAACTGTATCGCCAAAAAAAGGTTTTTCAATTATAGGAAATAATAAAATCACAATTCATGACGTGGATAAATATGTTCATAGAATAGTTTTAAAGGGGGAAAAAACTAACTTTAAAATTCAATTCAAAGTTCATAATGATGGTGGGCCAGTGGAAAGTATTGGAGATCTAATGGATTATGTTGGTATTACTGGTGAAAAAGTAACGGAGGAGATAGTCCCTGAAGGGTATGCATTATCTTATGATCAATACTTAAGTAGTGAAAGTGGAGTACTGTGGATTTGGATAGTAAAAAAAGTTCATACGACTATAAACTTTGTTGATGCATTAGGTAGAGTCGTAAGTAGTCAAAAAGAATATACAGGCAAGGGTGCAGATATTAATTTAAATATCCCTAAGGGCTACAAGTTAGTTAATATTCCTAACAATACTATTACGGCGGCTAAAAACGATTCTGTGCGTAACATCCTAGTAGTCCCGGCCAACGGAGTAGATCTACCAGAAGATCCAACCAAAGTAACAGCACAAATTAACCTTATCAATCAAAACAGCAATAAAACAATTCATAGTTATATTGCTCAAGGTAAACATGGTCAAAAAGTGGATATTCAATTACCTGATGGATATGAACTTGCTAAGGGTTCATCGAAATCAATTGTTTTAGACAAATCAAAAAAATCTTTCAATATTTATGTAATTGAAAAATCTCCAGTAACATCACAAACAGCACACTTATCTACAGTTCAAACAAAACAAACAACAAGTCTATTCGACAAGAACGGAAAGCAACTTCGCAATCGTGCGCTTGCCTTCAATACTGGTTGGAAGACTGATCAAAAACTAGTTTTAAACGGTGTAACTTACTATCGAGTGGGTAATAACGAATATGTAAAAGCAAGTGACATCGTAGAATATGAAGCAATTAACAAGGTCGTAAATACTACTTCAGGTTCCGCAAAATATTTATATGATATTAACGGTAAGAAGAGTAGCTTGAGAGCTCTAGCATCTGGCAGTGCTTGGTTCTCTGATAAAGTAGCTACAATCAATGGTGAAAAAATGTACCGAGTAGCTACAAACGAATGGGTTAAAGCAAGCGACGTTCTTTAATCACAATTCAGCAATTTTTGGCAAAATAAGCATTAAAAAAGGCGATACTATGGCAGGTATCGTCTTTTTGCTGTGGCTAAAAGTATTGCAACAAGTCGCTTTCAGTCAATTTATCTTTTTCGGTCTTATCCAAATCGAGGATGATTTCACCTTTTTTCAAGACAATCAAGCGATTACCGTATTTCATGGCATCAGATAAGTCATGGGTGATCATCATACAAGTCAATTCTTTTTCCAAAATAATCTTGTTAGTTAATTCCATTAAATCCTTGCTAGTTTGAGGATCAAGTGCGGCGGTATGCTCATCCAATAATAATAATTCTGGGCGTTGAATGATTGCCATCAAGAAACTCAATGTCTGTCTTTGACCACCGGATAATTTTTCAGTGAAAGTATTCAAACGATTGTCCAAAGTAGGCAAGTTAGAAATTAATTTTTGAAATTCAGGCATATTTTCTTTTAATTTACGTAATCTTAAACGTCTAGGTAAACCACGGCGTTTGGCGAGCAACAAGTTTTCAGCAACTGTCATTCGAGGGGCTGTTCCGGATTTTGGATCCTGATAAACACGGCTGATGTGACGGCTCCTTTTGGCTAGATTTTCACCAGTAATGTCGTCACCGTTGAGAAGAATTTGGCCGGAAGTTAATTTGTTTGTTCCAGTGATAGCATCTAGTAAGGTTGATTTACCGGCACCGTTAGTTCCTAAAACGACTAAGAAATCTTTGGGATTGATAGTTAAATTGATGTCGTTGAGAATATTGAGATTATCGTCGTCATTATAAATAGTTTTGACGGCATGTTTAATTTCTAGTAATGGTTTCATTTAGTTTTAACCCCATTTCTCATAGTTTTTAAGAATTGTGCGCGAATCGTTGGTAGTGCTAGACATAGTGCCAAGATGATAGCTGAGATCAATTTCAAATCGTTGGTATTGAAGCCTAGTTGTAGAACAATCATTAAAATCAAACGATAGACGATACTACCAATAACAATAGTAATTAGACGAATACTTAGTGGAACATCGGGATAAATTACTTCACCGATAATAATGGCAGATAGGCCGATAACGATGACACCGATACCCATGTTGACGTCCGCAAAACCGTTTTGTTGAGCAATCAAGCCACCCGTTATAGCGACGATTCCGTTAGAAACCATCAAACCGATGAACTTCATAACAGTGGTATTGATACCAAGGGATGCGGCCATTGTTTCGTTATCACCAGTAGCGATGACAGCTTGACCTTTTTCTGTGTTTAAGAAAATGATCAACAAGAAGATGATAATAGCAATGATGATGATACCTAAGATGATGCCGTTGAAATTAGTAGGTAATTTATCTAAACCAAATTGATTGAAGATATTAGTAGATTTAGTTAATGACATGTTAGCTTTACCCAAAATTCTCAAATTGATGGAATAAAGTGCAGTCATTGTTAAGATACCAGCTAATAGGATAGGAACGTTTAACTTGGCGTAGAGAAAAGCTGTCGCAAAACCAGCTAAACATCCGAAGATAAAAGCAATTAAAAGTGAGTACAAAGTTGAGTGACCACTTTGAATTAGACTAACGGCTGTCACGGCACCTAATGGGAAACTTCCTTCAACAGTCATATCGGGAAAGTCGAGGATTCTAAAGGTGATGAATAATCCGATAGCCATGATGGACCAGATGAAACCTTGACTGATAGTAGAGACGATTAGATTCATTTGATTATTTGTCCTTTCTTTTGAGCTTGTTTGATGAGTGAATCAGAGAATTGAATATTGAGTTTCTTAGCCATCTTTTCGTTGAGCATTAAGTGACCTTTTTTCATGAAAGTAACAGGAGTTGTAGCGGGATCTTCTTTGTGTTCAAGGATTCTAACAACGTATTTACCAGTTTCTTCACCAAGTTCGTATTGACTCAAACCAACTGTTGCTAGTCCGCCATCTTTGACCATGGTTGTAGCAGCTGGAAAAACGGCGATATTTTGTTTAGTAGCGATAGAAGATAGTAGTTTCATACCAGAAGCGACGGTATTGTCAGTTGGAATGTAGATTGTTTGAACACTTTCGGCCAAAGCAGTTCCGACTTGTTGAATGTCGTTGACGGAATTGATACTAGAAACCTTGACGTTAAAGCCTTTTTTCTTAGCGAGCTTTTGCATCTTCTTCATCTGACTAGTTGCAGATGCATCGCTAGATGTATAAATAATACCTATAGTTTTGAGATTAGGAATAACTTGTTTCATCAATTCTAGTTGAGCTTCAAGTGGTGCTTGATCAGAAACACCGGTGATATTTTTGCCCGGTTTATTGTTGTTAGTGATGATACCGGCGCCTTCAGGATCAGTGACAGCTCCCATGACGATGGGAATCTTTGAAGTGGCATTCTTGAGCGATTGAACTGATGGAGTGGCGATACCAACCGCTACATCGACGTTATCTTGGACGAATTGTTTACTGATAGTCCGTAAATTACTTTGATCGTTTTGGGCGTTTTGGAATTCAATTTTGATATTCTTGCCATTGACGTAACCATTTTTCTTCAAAGTATCATTGATTCCCTTATTGATTTGATCCAAAGCCGGATGCGACATCAACTGTAAGATACCAACTTTAGGGATGGCATTTTGTTTCTGTGTATCAGCTCTCCCCGTGTAAAAATATGCAAAAATCAAGAACATTGCTAGTGCTATAAGTGTTACGTAAAGTCTTCTCGTATGTTTCATCGTAAATTCCCCCGAATGAAAAAGACAACCCCAGAATTTTGTGGGATTGTCTTTAAAAATAAAATACCCACATGGCTAAATTGTTAAAACTTATCCATGCGGGCTTAAAATTTCATAGTTTAATAGGCCGACACGGATTCAATCCACTTCAGACTGAATCCATCTCGGACCAATCTGAATTATCGGCTTTGCCAACGAACGTTTACGATGTTTAGAGAGTTAAATGATTTCATAATATATTCTCCTAACAAATTTGATGTCTCAAATATATTTCAATAATCACGGATTGTCAACCACAAATTATTAATACGAAAATTATTAACTTTTTTCTGAAAAAACATATAATGTAGACATCGGCAGAAATGCGAGGAATTTTTTATGAAAAAAAATATTCGGATGCTCTTATTAGTTGGACTATTAGTCATCTTGGCAACGGTCTTTACTCATTTCGACAGTTTTTTGTACAAAAATCCAGTTATGAAAGTACAAGAAGTTCAGATTTTACATAAGAGTACGTCAACCGATCAATATAAAAACACCGATACGCAAATTACTCAACGTGTCAGTGGAACTTTATTGAATCGTAAACATGAAAAAGTAACTTTTAGAAATACGTATTACAAATCACAGTTGATCGATACGAAATATACAAAGGGTCAACAAGTGATATTAACTAGATCAGGAAAAAATTATACGCCGCAAAATATTAAACGTGATACTAGTATTGTCTTTACTGTTGGGCTAGTAGTTTTCTTGTTATTCTGTATGAAATTCGACCGTAAACGATTGTTCATCAGTGTTTTGATCAATGCCGTAATTTACTATGGCTTTATTCAAATTATTATTAAAACTCACGATAGTATCTTATTGCCATTAACCGTTATAACGGCTTTGCTGATATCTGCAACGGCGTTATTAGTGATTTTAGGACCGAGCTATCAAGCATTAATGGCTTACTCAAGTACTGTTTTATCAACGACAGTGGCAATCTTGTTGAGTGTCTTTGTTTTGGGATTATCCAATTATAGTGGAATCCATCTGGAATTGACTGATTTTGAATTACAGCCATATTTAGGTGTCTTTTTATCACAAGTTATCTTCAGTGTCTTAGGTGTCATTTTGGATGAGACGATGGATATTTCTTCTTCGTTGATTGAAATGAAAAAAGAAGTTACAGACATTGCTGAAAATAAGCTGTTTAAATCTGGCATCAATATTGGTAAGGAATTGATTGGACCGTTAATCAATATTTTGTTATTTATCGTGATTGCTGAAGATTTAAATGTGGTCTTACTGTATTTGAGCAATGGAAACTCGGTTGGTTATACGTTGAACATGACTTTGAGTTTAGGAATTACTCAATTGTTGATCAGTGCAATTGGGATTGTTTTGACTGTACCAATGACAAGTTTTATTGCTAGTCGAATAATTACAAGGAAGGTGAAATAAATGTTGTATCTATTTTTGACCTTCGTTGTTTTATTATTAATCGTCATGGGAACACGAGGTTTGACCTTATTATTTGGATTAGGAATCAATGTCGTATCAGTCTTAGCTTTGTTGATATTGATTGCTGATGGATTCAATATTTTAATTACTACCGGCATTATCGCCATGGTTATTTTGGTTGTAGCGATTTATATGAACGTTGATAATGGGAAAACTGCCAGCACGGCTTTTAAAACGTCATTATTGATAATGGTAGTAATTTTGTTAATTACAGTACCTTTGGAATTTTGGGCTAATGCGCAAGGTTTAGCAGCAGAAAATCAGGATGAATTGGAATCCTTCTCGCTAGCAGCGGGGATATCGTATCCACAATTAGCCATTTCTATTATTGTGATCAACAGTTTGGGAGTTATCTCAGAAACTAGTGTTGCTATAACGAGTGGGTTGAACGAAATTGTCGAAAATAAACCGACTTTAACACCAACAGAAATCTTTAATGATGGTTTTTCCGTTGGTAATAGGATTTTGAATACGCAGACTAATACCTTGCTGTTCAATTTCTTCTCATCCACGTTCCCACTATTTTTTGTAATTCACTCATTAGGCTATGGTGTGGGTGAAATCGTAAATGATAAGTTGGTAGTGGCAGAGGTGTTGACTACTTTAATTTGTACGATTGGTGTTATTTTGACGGTGCCAATTACTTCTTATTTAGTTTATCGGGGATCGAAAAAAGTTACCGCTAACTAAAATTTTGTAACCGTTGTCAATTATTGAATTTACTTTTAGAATGAAGTTAATGCACTAAGAGGGGGAATTCAAAAATGGTAAAAAGTGATTGGTGGAAGAAATCAGTCGTTTATCAAGTTTATCCAAGAAGTTACCAAGATAGTAATAATGATGGTATTGGTGATTTACCTGGTTTGACTAGTCGTTTAGCTTATATTAAGAATTTGGGTGCTGATGTTATTTGGCTGAATCCAATTTATAAGTCACCGGATAAAGATAACGGTTATGATATTAGCGATTATCGCAGCATTCAACCTGAATATGGAACTATGGATGATTTCAACCAAATGCTTCAAAGAGCACACAGTCTAGGTTTGAAAATCATGATGGATCTAGTTGTAAATCATACATCCGACCAAAATAAGTGGTTCCAAGAGAGTAAAAAGTCAAAAGATAATCCATATCGTGATTATTATGTTTGGCGTGATCCAGTAGATGGACATGAACCTAATAACTGGGGTTCATATTTCAATGGTTCTACTTGGAAATTCGATGAAACTACTGGACAATATTACTTACATTTGTTTGCTGAAGGACAACCTGATTTGAATTGGGAAAATCCTAAAGTCCGTGATGAAGTTTGGAATGTCATGCGTTTTTGGCTCGATAAGGGTGTTGATGGTTTTAGAATGGATGTCATTAATTTGATTTCTAAACCACAAGGACTACCTGATGGACAAAAAGCTCCTGATGAAAAATACGCTGATGTTGGAAAAGTAGTTGCTGACGGACCACGTTTGAATGAATTCTTACAGGAAATGAATCAAAAAGTCTTATCAAAATATGACGTTATGACGGTTGGTGAAATGCCTGATTCAACGCCAGAAGATGCTATTAAATATACTGGTTTGGATTCACATGAACTGAATATGGTCTTTCAATTTGATCACGTAACATTGTCTGGAAATCCTGATAAACGTTTGGGTAAATGGTATGACGAACCAATTAAATTAGTTGATTTGAAGAAGTCATTGAGTACTTGGGAAACAAAACTTAATGGCAAAGGTTGGAACAGCTTGTATTGGAACAATCACGATCAACCAAGAGCAGTTTCCAGATTCGCTACCGATGATCCTAAGTATCGTGTTAAAGCTGCTAAAATGTTAGGAACAACTTTACACATGATGCAAGGAACTCCTTATGTATATGAGGGTGAAGAGTTGGGAATGACAAATGTTCATTATTCAAAGCTTTCTCAATTTGAAGATGTAGAATCTTTGAATGCTTATCATGAATTTGTAGATGATGAAAAGATTGTTGATAAGGATTCAATGCTAAAATATTTGTCTTATAAGTCGAGAGACAATGCCAGAACGCCAATGCAATGGGATAAAACTAAGAATGCTGGTTTCACCAGTGGAAATCCTTGGTTTGATTTGAATCCTAATTATCAAACAATCAATGCTAGGGACCAAATTGAAGATCCAGATTCTGTCTTTAGTTATTACAAGAAGTTAATTGAATTACGTCATAAGAGTGATTTGATTATTTATGGTGATTATGAATTGTTAGATCCAGATGACGAAGAAATGTTTGCTTATAAGCGTCGTTATAACGATGAGACATTATTAGTTATGAGTAACTTTACCGATAAAGAGATTACCCGTGATTATGATCAAAAAGATGGTCAGTTATTGATTGGTAATTACGATGATGACGAAAATATGAATTTGAGACCTTATGAATCAAAGGTATATTTATTTAGATAATAAGATTTGAGATGTGATAGATTGATGTCACATCTTTTTTTTATATTGGGAAATAGTATTCAGTACATCAGAAGTTTGCTTGTAAAATATTTATAACAGTCCTAGAATTTTAATGTGTGAATTATTGAATATGATATATATTTTCGTTACGGGGAACAAAACATATCAAAATAAAGCATGGCAATCCAATAAATTACCATGCTTTGTTAGTGTGTCATATGAAATAAATAATTGTATGGGGATTACTTATGAAGTATTTGAAAAAAATGGGGGAGAATCGCTATCTTTTAATAATTTTAGCGATATCAATAGTATTTTTAGGTTTTTTCTTGTATAAAATCGGCAGTATTCCAGGTCTTTTTATAGATGAAACCAATTATATGAATGAGGTCATCAGTGAAACCAAGTTTTCAACTGATATAAATGGATTACATGATCCAGTTTATTTTGGTAGTGTCTGGGGTCAAGGCCAGTCAGTTTTATATTCTTGGATTGTACTACCAGTGGTTAAGCTGTTTGGTTTTACAACAACAATATTTAGATTACCAATGGCTATTTTGACTTTTGTGACTATTCTAAGTTTTTCAATCGTTTTATACACTAGTCAAAAAGATAAATTGTTGGCTGTTTGCGTTTTAATCACTATGTTGACTTCACCCTGGATATTTATTTCTGGTAGATGGGTCTTAGATGCTAATATTGCTCCTGTGTTTGTTGCCTTGAGTTTGATTACTTTATTTTTGGCAATTAATGACAACCAAAAAAATATTTCTCTATTAGTTTGGATAGTAGTTTCAGGAATATTATTAGGATTATCGGCATATGGGTATATTGCCGCGTGGATTTATTTACCGATCTTAGTGATGTTACTGACGGGAATGATTTTGATTAAAAGATGGTTGCCTATAAAGCTTTTAGTAACATGGTTGATTATTATTTTAATAATGGCCATACCATTAATTGTTTTTGCTTATCGAGTAAATGTTCAACATATTAATCATATTTCTAAATTTTTATTCTTTGAATATCCCTATTTAAGAGCCAATCGAACGAGTTCGTTAGTTGATATGAGCAATGGAGTCATAACTGGGATAAAGCAGAATATGTTAATTGGTGCTCAGCAATTCTTTTTAGGAACAGATAATTTAACACAAAATAGTGTGGCTCCTTTTGGAGTGATTTCTATTCCAACATTATTATTAGGATTTTTTGGTTTCTTTATAAGGACACCTAATTTGAGCAAAAAGGCTAAAATCATGCGGACCATTAGCTTAATTGGATTGGTTAGTTTTATTCCTTGCATGATGGTAATTAAAGCTAACTATAATCATTGGAATTTATTATGGATGCCTATGTTGGCTTTAGTAGGTTTCGGACTGTTTTCTGTCATAAGTGCTTTGAAAGTTCGTTTGAGAAATCCGATGCTTTCATACGTTATTCTCTTCTTACCGATAGCCTTTTTGACAGTATTTGTAGGCAAAGCCTATTTTGGATTTGATGGTAGTAAGAATTTTTTTAATAATTTCAATGGATCTTATGAGGAAACTCGGGAAATTGATTCAATGATGAGCAAAAAATATCCTAAATCTAGATTGTATATGACGGATATGAGTAGCAATTTTGCAGTTTTTCGTTTAGTAAGAAATCCTATTAGCAGTACGGAATATGTTGTTGAAAAAGGCCCTGAATTGGAAAGTAAAAGAAATGAAGTAGGAATTGGGCCAGAAACTCAGTATGATTATTTGAGAGATTATTCAAGAATCGCTGAGGCAAAATCCGGTGATATTGCAATGGTCTTTGTGGGTGATGAAAATTATAATCTTACTAAAGATAAACATTGGCATGTTTTGAAGAAAGATAAATTCAACCATCATGATGTTTGCCTTGTTCAAAAAGTATAAAAAACAGTTATTTTAAAGGTTATAAAATTTACCCAAAGGTTAAAATTTTTATTTAGGTTACTTGTAGTTGCTTGAGTTCGAGCGGTGAAAGGTAGTCTATTTTTTTGTAAATTGACTTCAAATGTATATACTTTTATACTGAAAGCGTTAACAAAAGAGTGGGGGCTAGATAAAATGAGTGATTTAGGTTTAATTGACATCGGTGGTACATCTATAAAATTAGCTGTTATGAAAAATCAAAAATTGGAGAAATTACCTTCAATTCCTACTCCGAAGACTTTAGAGGAATTTTATTCTGACTTAAATGAAAATGTAGCAAAAATGAAATCAGAATATCAAATTAAAGGTGTAGGAATTAGTTCTCCAGGTGCGGTTAATAAGAAAACTGGTGTGGTAGAAGGGGCTTCAGCCATTCCTTATATCCATAATTTTAAAATCCAACAAGCTTTGTCAGATAAATTTGGATTACCTGTAAGTATGGAAAATAATGCTAATTGCGCAGCGTTGGCAGAGTTAGATTCTGGTGCTGGAAAGGGTGTTTCTAGTCTTTTATTCTTGATCATTGGAACTGGCGTTGGCGGCTCAGTTATTGTTAATCATCAAATTTGGCATGGCGCACACTTATTTGGTGGCGAATTTGGATACACGTTGGTCGATGATAAAAATATACTCAGTAATTTAGCTACCTCAGTTGGCGTGGCTAAAAGATATAACGAATCCTCTCAACCCAAAACTAACTATTCTGGTAAAGAGGTCTTTAATTTAGCGGATCAAGGCGATGTTCGAGCACAAAAAGAGGTCCAAACCATGTATTCTTCGCTTGCCAAAGGGATTTACAATTTGCAGTATAGTTTCGATCCTGAACTCATTGTTTTAGGTGGTGCCGTATCTAATAACCCACATTTGATTCCTGAAGTTAATAAAGAAATTGAAAAGATTCGTCAAATTGTTAAAATTGCTTCCGTCAAACCTAAAATAGTTCCTTGTGAATATACGGATGAAGCTAATTTGCGTGGATCCTATGTTGATTTTTGCCAAACTTATCATCAATGAAAGTACGAAATAAAAAGAAGCTGCGATTTTTGAATCGCAACTTCTTTTTTGTACATTTTTAAAAATTTTGACCAGCAATTTTAGCTTCATCATAGGCATCGTCTAATATTTCAATGGTATTCATCGGATCAACATCCATACCTTCGGCGAAGACACTAGAATAGTCATCAATACCAATGACATGTAGCATCATTTTGAGATATTCATCAGCTAAATCTTTAATTTGTGGATCATCGATCGAAACGTTTTTATGATATCTGTTACCACTAGCTTGCAAGTGAATTGCTTTTTTATCATGTAGTTTGTTCAGTGAGCCATGCAAAGTATCGTGAGAAGCCATTATCATGTCAATGTAACTTTTCATTTCGGCAGGGATGAAGAGATTGTACATTGGATTAACGAAAACGTATTTGTCAGCGTGATTAAACTCATCAATCCACATCTGACGGGCGTCATTGAAGCGCTTTTCATCGACATCTAAATCACATTTAGCTAATTTCTTGTTATAAATTGAAACGGCAAATTTGTTTAATGGATAAGGCATATATTCAGAAACGTTGTGAACTACGACTTCGTCATTAGGGTTAGCTTCTTGGTACGCATTGATAAAATGTTTGTATAATTCGTGCGTTGAAGATCCCTTTTCGGTCAAAGGATGGGCATAAATTACGAGTACTTTTGGCATAGGAAGTTCCTCTTTTTTAATAATTTATTTACATTATAAACCAAAAGAAGGCAGTTCTTTCAAAAATTAGAAATGAAAGAACTGCCTTTTTGTTATGACAAATTTTTAAAATTTATGGTAAATCATTACCTGCTGCGAAGTAAACGTCGTACCACTCTTGCTTAGTAAGGTCTACGTCTCCACCTTTGGCACTATCAGCGATATGCTCTGGATTCATAGTACCGATAATAACTTGAATGTCGGCAGGATGTCTAAGAATCCAAGCTGCGGCAATGGCATTTTTACTTACGCCATATTTGTCAGCGAGTTTTTGGAGAACTTTGTTCAATTCTGGGAACTTGTCGTTGTTAATGAAAGTACCAGCAAACATGCCATATTGGAATGGTGACCAGGCTTGAATTGTAACGCCCATACGTCTAGAAAATTCAAGAATACCGCCATCATGGTTGATAGAACGAGTATCAGTCATGTTAGTGTGCATGCCAAAGTCAATCATACCAGTATGCATAATGCTGAATTGAAGTTGATTAATCATTAAACGTTGGTCGACCGCTTCCTGAACGAGTAAATATTGTTGAGGATTAAAGTTAGAAACACCAAAGTGACGGACTTTACCTGATTTTTGCAATTCATCAAATGCTTCAGCGACTTCTTCAGGTTCCATCAATGGGTCTGGACGGTGCAAAAGGAATGAATCAAGATAATCGACACCTAAACGTTCTAGTGAACCATCAACAGCATCAATCAAATGTTGTTTTGTGAAATCATATCTCTTACCAGAAACGATACCACCTTTTGATTGAATGAATAGTTGATCACGATTTACACCGCTTTGCTTGAGTGCTTGACCGAAGATTTTTTCGGAATCTCCACCACCATAGATGTCAGCTGAGTCAATAAAATTAATGCCACTATCATAAGCTGTATCGATAGCCTTAGCAGCTTGATCCACAGTCAAACTGTTCATACGCATGATACCAAGTGCAATAGCTGAAGCTTGCCAGTTACTTTCACCAATATAACGTTGTTTCATTTATTTTTGCCTCCAATATTTAAATATCACCTTAATTATTGAGGGTTTGGTGGGGGATGTCAATTGGTTTGTTTGCGGTTACATTGTGTATATATGGTATGTTCCAAACGTTAAAAATAAATAAAAAAACACATCATCATGTATTGACAGCATTTATGTATGCGTTTACAATAATTGTGGTATCAAAAAGAGCTAACATGTATCTTATTGGTGCTAAGGAATGCTTATATATCGGCCGATATATTTTATTTTGAGTATAACAAATAAAAAAAAGCACCCAGAAACAGGGGTAAAATAATGGAATATAAAGATATTTCTTCTGTAAGAAAAGTAGAGGAAGATCTTTTACTTTTAATGAGAGATAGAACAGAGTTCTCATCAGAAAGGAAAATATCTGATGAATTGGGAGTAAGTCGTTCTGTTATAAGGTCAGCTATTCATCGTTTAGAAAGTAATAATGAACTGATTAGAGTTGATGGAAAATTAAGGGCAAATAAAACAATATCAATTAATATGCTTGGTTCCGGGTCTATGAGTGAAGAATTACAAATGGATAATCAGGATGTAGAAGTAGTTCAGCTTTCTAGAGGTTTAGTTAATTATCCGAGCACAAAAATCAAAAGATTTTTTGATGGAAAAAAAGGATCAAAATTAATAAGGATAGAACGAATACGTAAAAATGAAGGTGTACCTATTTCATATGAAATTGCTTACGTCAATAATTCTTGTTTTCCTAAACTTTTAAGTAGTGATTTTGAAAAAGGTTCCCTATACAAAACCTTAGAGAAATATTATTCAGTAAAGGTTGCTTATGGACGAGAAGAAATTTCATGTGTTAAAGCAGATGAAAAAAAATCTCAAATTTTAGGGATACCTTTAGATTTTCCATTGTTTAAAGTATCGAGTTATAACTTTGATGCCGATGATAATCCTATTGAACATACAGACCAATTTTTATCAGGAAGTAAATTTCAATATATTCTTCACGCTACCAATATTTTTGATTATAAGGAGGATTTAGATTGATGACCTTATTCGATAAAATAGCAAACGAATTATCTGAAAAAATTACAAATGGTAAATATTTGTCTGGAGAAGAGATTCCTAATGAAGTAGAACTTCAAAAAATGTATGACGTGAGCAGAACGACTGTCCGAAAAGCTATAGATCAGTTGGTGGATGACGGTTTAGTCATACGTAAGAGAGGGGTTGGATTATTTGTAGCACCATCAATGTCAAATCAAAATATTTTAGAAATGACAGGTGTTATGAAATCAGAGGATGTTCAAATAAATAAACAGCAAGTAAAAGAAAGCTTTTTAAGAAAAGCTGGTCCTTATTTTGCCGATGAGTTAAAGATTAAAAAATCAGATTTGGTTTATTATATTGTCTTTTTACAACTTGATAAGGATGGAATCACAAAAGAAATTTTAGTTCTTCCATTAAGTAATTATCCAAACTTTAAAGTATCTAGTATTAAGGTTCTTTCAATAATGGAGAGTATGAACACTGGATTACAAAGTGTTAGTGATTTAGATCAGATTCTTCGCTTGATTAAAGCGGATCATGAATTAGCAAAGCAACTTGAAATTGATCAAAAGGAACCTGTTTTTAAGATATATAATAAGTTTCTTAATAATAATGAAGAACCAATTGGATTAGAGTATCGATATAAATCCGCAATGAGTACTAAATATGTTGTGGACTTTGATTAGGAGGATATTAATAATGATTGAGTTATTAAGAGTAGATCATAGATTACTTCATGGGCAGGTTGCCGTTGCTTGGTTTGGTTCAGTTGGAGCTAATACAATTTTGGTGGCAAATGACTCTGTAGCAAATGATGAATTTAGAAAATCGGCTATTAGATTAGCTAAACCAGAAAATGCGAAACTAGTAATGAAATCAATTGACGACAGTATTAAAGCAATTAATTCAGGAATCACAGATAAGTATAAGATGTTAGTCGTTGTTGAATCAGTAGCAGACGCAAAGAAACTTATTGAGGGAACAAATAATGTCGTTAAAAGTTTGAATCTTGGAGGAACAAAACCTCGTGAAGGTACAAAAAATTATTCAAAGACGATCAATTTAACTGATGATGAAGTAAGCGCTTTAAAAAAGCTTAAAAATGAAGGAACTGATGTTTATATTCAACAAGTTCCTAGTGAAAGTAGACAAGAATTTAATTAATAAAAATTTATGTAGAGCAGGGTGAAAAATATGAACATGTATTTAACCGCTATTATATTGGCATTAATTGCTATGTTAGCTAATGGTGAATATTTTCTTGGTTCATCTATGCTTTCTCGTCCGTTAGTTACTTGTACACTAACTGGACTAGTAATGGGGAATATTACAGAAGGTATTATTATTGGTGCATCTTTGGAATTGGCCTTTGTAGGATCATTCTCAATTGGTGCTTCTATTCCTCCAGAAATTATTTCTGGTAGTGTACTTGGTACGGCATTTGCAATTGGTGCGGGAAAAAGTACAGCTGTAGCGTTGACATTGGGTATTCCAATTGCATCACTTGTGTTAATTGTAAAGAATATTTGCTTTATCACTATTCTTCCTTATTTTGTTCATAAAGCAGATAGTTATGCCAAAGCCGGTGATGAGCGAGGCGTTGGGAAGATGAATCTATTAGGTGGATTTTTCTCAGTTAATTTACCAATTGGATTGGTTGTTGGTCTTTCATATATGTTTGGTAGTGCAGCTGTAAAATCATTACTTGCTGTAATTCCAAAATTTGTTATTGATGGATTAGGTATTGCCACGGGATTACTTCCAGCATTTGGTTTTGCAATGTTGATGAAAATTATGATTAATAAGAAAAACGTTACATTCTTTATCCTTGGTTTTGCATTGGCAGTTTATATGAAAGTTCCTGTAACGGGTGTTGCAATCTTTGGTGCATGTCTTGCATTGATCTTAACAGGTTACTCAGCATTTAAAGGTAATAAAGTAGTTGAAGAATCAGCTAAAGAAGGTAATAAAGAAAAATCGACTTCAGATGATTCCAATGATGGAGGTATAGATTATGAAAATGAAGAGTTCTAAGGTTCTGACTAAAAAGGATCTTATGTCAACATTCTGGCGCTCATTCACAATGGAATGGGCTTGGAATTATGAACGACAAATGAACCTAGGTTATGCATATTCAATGGGTCCAGCATTGAAAAAACTTTATGGAAATAATAAATCTAAAATGTCAGCCGCATTGAAACGCCATCTTGAATTTTTCAATGTAACCCCATGGTTAAGTACGTTTCCATTAGGTATTTCTATAGCAATGGAAGAACAAAATGCTTTAAGTGATGATTTCGATGAAGACTCGATCAATGCTATTAAGGTTTCTTTAATGGGTCCACTTAGTGGATTAGGTGATTCGTTCTTTTGGGGAACGTTAAGAGTTATTGCAACTGGAATTGGTACTTCGTTAGCTATGCATGGAAATATTTTAGGTCCAATTCTATTCTTACTAGTATTTAACATTCCGGCTATTTTAGCTAGATATTATGGCTTATTTATCGGTTATAACATTGGTACTTCGTTTATTGAAAAGGTACAAAAGACTGGACTTATGGATAAGTTATCTTATGGCGCTTCAGTCTTAGGACTAGCTGTAGTTGGAGCCATGGTTGCTACGATGGTTACGGTAAAAATGCCGCTAAAAATCGGTACTGGTACTGATGCAACCACACTTCAAGGAATTATTGATGGTATTGTTCCAAAAATTCTTCCTTTATTGTTTACATTCTTTGTTTATTGGTTAGATAAGAAAGGCTGGAAAGCACAGTATATTCTATTGCTAATTGCCGCCATTGGTATTTTAGGAGCCTGGACAGGTATTTTGGGTTAAGGAAAGAAGGTTATTTATGAAAAGTATCAAGGATTATGTAAGCCTAGAACAGGAATTTTATAGTAATGTTCTAAAAAATAAAGATGAACTATATGATAGTCAATTTAATGAAGAAATACTGAAAGGTATTTCAAACATCGTTATTTTTGCAACTGGATCAAGTTCAAATGCTGCATACAGTGCTTTACCATTCATGAGTAAAACGACAGGCTTACCGATTTATATTGAGGAGCCATCTATTGCAGCAAATTATTTGTTAAATTTTAATGATGACACTTTGTATCTTGCTATTACACAGGGTGGTCATAGTTATTCCATTATTAATTTAGTGGAAAAATTTGAAAAAAATGGAAAGAAAATTTTTACGCTAACTAGTGATGATAGTAGTCCGGCCTATGAAGTTAGCGATAATGTTCTATCAATGGGAATGCCAATTGAAGAGATGCCGTATGTTAGTGCAGGCTATAGCGTTACTATCTTAGATTTGTTCTTGATTTCAATGAGAATAGGGAATATATTAGGAAATTTATCTGATAGAGAGGAAAGTGACTTTCTTGCTGATATATCTGGAATTATCAATAAAATTCCAGATATTATAGATAGGTCAAATAAATGGATTGAAGATAATATTAACATATTTCAAGATGCTAAGAGACTTGTATGGATTGGGTATGGTTCTACATATGGAGTTTCACGAGAAGGCGAAACAAAAATCACTGAAACAGTTGGTATTAGTTCCTGGGGCAAAGAACTAGAAGAATATATGCATGGTCCATATTTAGGACTCCATGAGGATGATTTGATAATCTTTATAGATCCAAATGGAACTCTTGAAGATCGTGTAGATAGACTGCATGAATTTTTAGAACTACATGTCGATAATGTTTATGTTATTAATTCAGTAAATAAAAAACATGAAAAAGACTTAGATCTAAATGTAACTTGCAATGAATTGTTAGCATCATTATACATGACTATACCTGTGCATTTATTGTCGTTTGAGCTTTCTCAACGTAAGGGAAATGATTTGGAAAAGTCAGCATATCCAGAATTCGATAAGATAACGAAATCAAAAATTTAATTATTATACTAGGAGAATTTATTATTATGAGAAAATTTGATGAACAACATGAATTAGATAGTATGAATGGAGCTTTGAAGTTAAGAGGAGAAATTAACAAGATTATCGATAAGATCAATTCTGAAGGATATTCAAATGTAGCCTGGTTGGGTCAAGGTGGAACATATGCGTCTGCTATGCAGGCTGTTATTCATATGAAGGAAAAATCATCGATTGAAACTTTTGTTCAAAATGCTGCAGAGTATGATGTAACAGGTAATAAGCGTATTACTGATAAAACATTAGTTATTATTTCATCTGTTTCTGGAACTACTGAAGAAGTTGTAAAAGCTATTAAAAAAGTAAATGAAGTTGGATCAACTGTTTTAGGATTCATTGATAAGGCAGGTTCTCCTTTGGCAAAATTATGTACACATGTCATTACTTATCCTGAGAATGAACAATTGAAATTCTTTATGGTTGGAGATCGTCTAATGAATCTTGCAGGTGAATTCCCAGACTATGATGAATTCTATAAAGAAATGGATGAACATTTTGCCGAAGACATCGTTGAGGTAGCTAAGAAATCTGATTCTTTTGGTAAAGAATTCGCTGAAAAGCACCATGATGATGATATACACTATTTTGTCGGTGCAGGTAATCAATGGGGTGCTACATATTCATATGCTATGTGTTATTGGGAAGAACAACATTGGTTAAAAACTAAGTCAATTGAAGCTGCTGAATTTTTCCATGGAATGTTTGAAATCGTAACTAGAGATACACCAGTAACAGTTTATGTGGGAGAAGATTCTCAAAGAGCATTGAGTGAGCGCGTTGCAAAATTCTTACCTGAAATTTGTGGAAATTATACTATTATTGATACAAAAGATTATGAATTAAAGGGAATCTCTGAAAAATATCGTGGAGAAGTTTCACCATTTGTATTCCATCAAATTAATAATAGAATTGATGCTTACATTGAACATATCAATCGTCATCCAATGGATATCCGCCGTTATTATCGTCAATTGCCATATTAGAATGGGAGGATAATGTATGATACCTATTTTAGTTATTACACATGGAGAATCGGCATCAAAGTTGGTTGAAACCGCAGAAATGATTACGGGAAAACAGGATGAATGTCAAACCGTTAAGTTTGTTATGGGAGAGTCTTTGGACAAGTTAAAGGACGATATAGTAGATCACATTAATAAATTTGAGAACACTAGTGATATGCTATGTTTAGCAGATTTAAAGGGAGGCACTCCATTTAATGTTTTGGTTGAATTAACCAAGAAATATCCAAAAATGGATATTATAACTGGAGTTAATGTGCCTATGCTTATGGAAACGTTTATACAAAGAACTATTGGCATTTCAAAAGAGAATCTTATCCGTAAGGCTATAGATGCTGGTCATAAGGGAATCTATAGATATGAACATGTACTGTCCAAAAAAGATGATGAAGAGTTTTAAAAATAGATATAAAGATAGTCAAAAAGAGGTCATGAACTGCAGAATCTCGTTTTGATTATCTTTTTTTTTGTAAAAATAGTGATTTTTTTGTAAAAATCGTTGACAAAGGTAGCGCTTACAATTACCCTAGTAATTGAAGATGATTACTTGAGTAGTCAAGTTGAAAGATAGGTTAATAAAATGCAAATTAATAGAAAAAATACTCGTAAAAATATTAGGGCACAAATAGTTGCAGATATACAAAATGAAATATATAAAAATGGATCTATCGGGGACAAACTACCATCTGAATCTGAGTATTCAAAGATATACGGTGTGGCTAGATCAACAGTTCAAAAAGCTTTGAGCGATTTAGAAAATTTACAATTAATAGAAAGAATCCAAGGGAAGGGTAGTTTTATCAAGTATAATCAACCCAAAATTGACATTATAAATTATAAAGGATTTTCTGATTTTGCATCACAAATTGATAATAACCCCATCACTAAAACATTAGAAAAGACTGTTACTAATAATCATCTATACTTGAAGAGACTTAGAGGAATAAAAAATAGCGAGGAGATGATATGGCTTACGTTAGATGAATCTGAATTGGATTTATCACAATATCCAGGGTTAGATAAGTATGATTTTGAAGATAATTCATTATATGAAGTTTTAAGAAAAAAATATTCTGTTTTTCCATCGAAGGCTGATATTTCAGCTAATGCAATAATTAGCAATAAAAATATTTCAAATTTATTTAATGCTAAGGAAGGAATCCCTTTGTTACAAATGGAAGGTGATATATATGATTCAAATGATATTGTTGTTGAACATGTCATAGTTACATACGGTGAACAAGCTAATTTTAAATTTGTTGTAGGAATATAACAGAAAATATGAATAATTTATATAGAGATTAGGAGATGAAATAAATGATTGAAATGTTGAGAGTCGATCATAGATTGCTTCATGGACAAGTTGCTTTTTCGTGGACATCTACTTTGGGTGCTGATTGTATTTTGATAGCTAATGATACCGCTGCTACTAATGAATTAAAAAAAACTGCCATGAGATTAGCAAAACCGAATGGCGTTAAATTGGTAATAAAGACAGTACCAGATTCTATTAAGGCCTTAAATAAAGGAGTTACGGATAAATATAAGTTATTCATTGTAGTTTCAAATATAAACGATGCAAAGGAAATAGTGGAAAACTATCAAGGAGTTAAAAGTATTAATATCGGTGGAACCTCACCAGCCGATGATAAAACTAATATCACAAAAACAATTGCTGTAACGTCTAAAGAAAAGGAGGTGATGCGAAAATTAATTAATAATGGAGTAGATATTTATATACAAATGGTTCCAAGTAATTCAAAAGTTAGTGTAGAGAAGCTACTTTAGAAATTTGAAAGGGTGTTTGGAATGATATTAAAAGCGTTTTTACTCGCGTGTGTTGCATTTATTGGAAAATTAGATTTAGCAACGGGTACTAACCAAATTCAACGGCCAATCATCTTGGGTCCCATTGTAGGATTGATAATGGGAAATTTGAGTATGGGTGTCACAATTGGTGCTACATTGGAATTAGCATTTTTAGGCTCCTATTCTGTAGGTGCATTTATTCCACCCGATGTAATCGTTGGAGGAGTTCTAGGAACAGCTTTTGCAATTCAAACCGGAAAAGGTCCTGCAGTTGCGTTTACAATGGCATTTCCTATCGCCTTGTTAGCTTTGATATTTGATAATGTCATTTTTGCTTTAGTAAGACCAATGTTAGGTAAAATGGCAGATAAGTATGCTGCTAAAGGGAACGCAAAAGCTGTAAATACGGTTCATATGATTGCTGGATTTATAATGTGTGCCATGTTAGCAATTATTGTATTTGTTGGATATCTCCTTGGAGGATCTCAAATTAAAATGTTTGTTAATGCAATACCAAAACCAATTATTAATGGTTTGACTATTGCTACAGGGCTTTTACCAGGTATTGGATTTGCAATGCTGGCACAAATGATTATGAATAAAAAGATCTTGCCATTCTTCTTCTTAGGCTTTTTACTATCAGCTTACTTCAAAGTACCTGTTATTGGAATTGCTCTTTTGGGATTGATTCTTGTAACGGTACTTGTACGGTTTATGAATAATGAGAAAACTGTTAAAACCGAGACTAAAGGAGAGGATGATAATGAATTCTAATGAAAGAATGTTGAATAAAAAGGATCTTCGAAAAATGTTTTGGAGATCGTTACCAATGGAATTTTCGTGGCATTATGAACGACAAATGCATATGGGATTTGAATATATGATTTCTTCAGGTCTACAGAAGATATATAAAGATGATCCTGAAGGATTGAAAAAATCTTTAGTTAGAAATCTTGAATTTTTCAATTGCACAGCTCATGTAACACCGTTTATCGGTGGTGTCACATTGGCTATGGAAGAGGAAAATGAAAAGACAGATGATTTCGATGTTTCTTCTATAAGTGCTGTTAAAGCGGCCCTTATGGGGCCACTAAGTGGTTTAGGTGATTCAATTATTTTAGGAACATTGCGTGTTCTTGCTGTTGGCATTGGTGCATCTATTGCTATAAAAGGAAATATATTAGGATCTATATTATTTTTCCTAATATTCAATATACCTACATTCATTTTGAGATATTACACAGCAATGAAGGGATATGAATTAGGCGCTAATTATATTACTAAAATCCAAAAATCAGGGGCAATGGAAATGTTTATGTTAGCGGCAGGAATACTAGGAGTAATGGTTATTGGTGGTATGATAAATAATCTAGTAGTTGCTACAACGGCATTAAAAATTGGTACAGGTAGTGGAGCTACTAAAATACAAGATGTGTTGGATGACATCTTACCCGGAATGTTGCCATTAGGTTTTACTGGAATCTATTATTATCTTTTATCTAAGAAGATAAATGTTATCTGGCTAATCATAGGAACAGCAGTTTTTGGAATTATATGTGCTGAATTCGGTATTCTTAAAGTTAATGGTTAAATAAAATATATTAAGGAGATTTTATAACATGCTAAAATTTGATGAAGATAAATATAGAAATGATTTAACGGCTCAAGTAAATGCAATTGCTGATGGAAAAAAAATTGCCGATGAAATAACAAAACAAGGGTACGATAATATTTTCTTTGTTGGTGTTGGTGGTACATATGCAATGATGATGAATTTTGTTACACTGGCAAAACAATATACAAAGATTCCTGTATATCTTGAGCAAGCAGGTGAATTAGTATTAGTTGATAATCCACATTTAACTAAAAACTCATTAGTAATTACGGGATCAAAGTCTGGGGATACTAAAGAAATTGTTAATGCTGAAAAGTGGCTAAAAGAAAAAGGGATCAGAATTGCAGCAATGGTTATGAGCAAAGAGTCAGCTGTTGGAGAATTATGCGATTGGCGTATTCCATTACAAGTATTTAAAGGCGTCGAATTTGAATATTTAAGTATGTATGGTATTTTTTATGGACTACTTGCGGATAATGGAGACTTTCCAAGATTTGATGAATTTTATGATCAAATTAAATCAAATATGGTAGAGGGAATCATTAATACCCAAAAGAATTTTGATAATAGAGCAGAAGAAATAGCAAAAAAGTATTACAATACCGATTATCAAATGTGGATCGGTGGTGGAGAACTTTGGGGAGAAGTTTATTTATACACAATGTGTATTCTAGAAGAAATGCAATGGTTAAAGACTAAGGCCGTAACCTCTGCAGAGTTTTTCCACGGTACTTTGGAATTAGTAGATAAGGATCTTCCAGTATTTTTAGTAAAAAGCGTTGGTAAGTATAGACCATTGGATGAACGTGTTGAAGCTTTCTTGAAAAAAGAAAATAATAATCTAACAGTATTTGATATTAATGATTATATGATTAAGGGGTTTGACAAAGAATTTCAACCAATTATCTCACCAATTATTTCTACTATAATTTTAAATGGAAGATTATCTAAACATCTAGAATCACATTCTGGCCATGATTTGGATATGCGTCGTTATTATCGTCAATTTAAGTACTGATAAAAAAGCCAAATACCGAAGTATTTGACCTAAATGCATGACAAGATATATTTGCAAGAATCAACAATTAGCGGTTGTTGGTTCTTTTTTATTGTCATAATGACATGATTATAGTATGAATTTTAAATATAAGTCAAATATTTAGTGTGATAATAAAGTGAATTCTATATCAAAGTTAATGAAAGCGTTGACATAACACTATAGGCCGATTTATAATAAAGCCATGGTTGTTATATTGATATGACAAGTTGGTGAAAGTATTGAAAAAACAGCCATTTTGGCAGTATGAGCAAATAAGTGCAGATTTAATACGCAAAATAGAAACTGATCAATTACCAGTTGATTCTAAGTTGCCGTCGGAAAAAACTCTATGTGATGAGTATGGTGTTAGTAGAATTACCATAAGAAAAGCATTGGCAGAGCTGGAAGAAAGAAAATACATTGTTAAGAAACAAGGTAGAGGTAGTTTTGTAGAATCTTCTAATCCAGATGATTTAGGAATTGGTTATGTAGATACTCCCAGTGTTCAATTAAAGCGTCATGATCATGATGTGAAAATTAAGCTGGAGGAATTTAGTATTCTGGCATTTGGAGAAGAACAAAAAATCAGAGAATTGATGGGTCTCACAGATTCAGAGTATCTGTATAGAATAAAGCAAATTTATTTATCAGATAGGGTTCCTTTGATTAACAGAATTACCTACTTGTCTTTTAAGGATTTTCCAATGATAAAAGCTAGTGAGATTGAAAATCGTGAATTAATGCCTATGCTGATTCAAAAATACAGTTTAGATCCAACATTTTTATCACATGAAATTAATACTAGCGTGGATGATCATTCTCCGAGGATGATAGTTCTACCAAACTTTTCCCGTAGAAATACATACGTAGAAGCAACGACACAAGGATTTAACGATGAAGGTAATGTTGATTATTTGAGTACTGCAGTTGCTCCATCTGCATCAAAAGTATTCTTTTTAGAAAACGAGGGGGAAACAAATATGTCGGAACCACATATTTTATTAACAAGAATCGATAATCGTTTGGTTCATGGACAAGTTGGTGTCACATGGACAAAAACATTAGGGGCTAATTTAATTTTAGTTGCTAATGATGAAGCTGCAGATGATGTGCTTCAACAAAAATTGATGAAGAGTACAGCTGATTCTTCGGGTGCACAAATCAGATTCTTTACATTAGAGAAAACAATTAAGATTATTGGTAAAGCTGCTGATCGTCAAAAGATTTTTATCGTCGTTAAAACACCGGCCGATGCTCTAGCATTGGTCGAGGGTGGAGTTCCAATCAAAGAAGTAAATGTTGGTAATATGCACTTTGCACCTGGTAAAGAAGAAGTAACTAAGAAAGTGTACGTCGATGATGCTGATAAAAAAGATTTGATGAAATTAGTAGACGCAGGGGTAAATGTTTATATTGAAGATGTACCTGGGGATCACAAAACACAAGTAAACTTCTAATATCATGATTATTAAATATATATAAGGGGGAACCAACATGGCTATCACATTAGCTCAAGGACTGGGCTTAGCTATCTTTGCCGTTATAGCTGGGCTGGATTCATGGCTCGAAGTTCTGTACATATTTAGACCTATTATTAGTTGTACTATAGCTGGATTAATACTTGGGGATTTGCGTTTAGGTATTATTGCAGGTGGATTGACTGAATTAGCTTTTGCCGGATTGACACCTGCGGGCGGAACTCAGCCACCAAACCCAGCAGTATGTGGGATTATGACTGTAGTTATTGCCCATACTACAAATGTAGCTCCAGCTACTGCAATTGGCTTATCATTGCCATTTGCTATGTTAATGCAATATATTTTATTGATGTTTTACTCAATCTTTTCAGTATTTATGCCAGTAATGGATAAGGCTGCAAAAGAAGCAGATACTAAGAAATTTGGATCAATTCCATATTTAATTATGACTATTGTATGTATTTCATTCTTTGTAGTCATTTTCTTATCAGCATATGCTGCACAAGCTCCTATGGCTGCTTTAGTTAAAGCAATGCCAGCTTGGTTAATTCATGGTTTTGAATTAGCTGGTGGAGCACTACCTGCTGTTGGTTTTGCAATGTTACTAAAAGTTCTACTACGTGTAGAATATGTCCCATATCTATTATTAGGATTCGTTGTTGCATGTTTCATTAACTTCTCAAATGTTTTACCTGCCGCAATTATTGGTATTGTATTTGCTATGATCGAATTCTTCCGTGATAAGAAGAACAAGAAGTTACAAGATCAAATTGATGAAATGAAAGAAAACGGTGTAAGTGGAGGTGAAGAAGATGGCATCTAAAGAAGAAAAGAAAACTCAAGATGGAAAATTGAATAGTCATGATATAACTATGCTAGGATTACGTTCTTCATTCTTACAATCAGCATTTTCTTATGAACGTATGCAAGCCGGTGGTTGGGCTTGGTCACAAGTTCCAACTTGGAAGAAAATTTTTGGCGATGACAAAAAAGCTCTTTCAGAAGCAATGCAAGATAACATGGAATTTATCAATACTTCACCACCACTAGTACCAATCCTTATGGGACTATTAACTAGTTTGGAAGAAAAAAGAGTTAATAGACAAACAATCCGAGGACTAAAGAATGGCTTATTTGGTCCTATGGCCGGTATCGGTGATGCCATATATTGGTTCACATTAATGCCAATTGTTGGTGGTATTGCGGCTTCCTTTGCATCAAAGGGAAATATTTTAGGACCGATTATCTTCTTCTTAGTATACTTAGGAATTTTCCTATGTAGAATTCCATTTGCTCATTTAGGGTATAACTTAGGTGTAAAGGCAATTGATGTTATTCAAGATAACTCTGAGATTATTGCTAGAGTTGCTACAATTATGGGTCTAACCGTAATTGGTGCATTGATTAGTTCCTACGTATCACTTTCTCTAAAAGTTAAAATTGGATCAGTTTCTCTACAAAAGGACTTCTTGGATAAGATTTTTCCAAATATCTTACCGTTAGCATTTACTTTCTTCTTGTACTGGCTACTTAAGAAAAAGGTATCTCCAATTGTATTGATTGCTGTAGTATTTGTACTTTGTATTCTATGTTCCTTCTTAGGAATTATGTAGGAGGTTAGTTTATGTCACAATATAAAACAATAGTGGCTGGTCATGGTATGTTTGCCAATGGCTTTGAAGGTGCTATTAAGCTTTTAGCTGGAAAACAACTTAATATGAAATTTATTGATTTTAAAGAGAGTATGAGTGAAACTGATCTTAGAGATGAATTCTTAAAATCAATTAATGATGAAGAACCAGTACTATTCTTTACTGATTTAATTGGGGGCACACCATATAAAGAAGCGGCTAAAATAGCTTATAAATATGATAATGTTAAAGTCGTTTCCGGATGTAATTTGGCCTCATTACTTGAAACTACCTTTAATACGTATGATTCTTTAGATGATTATGCTAAGGATTTGATTAAAGTAACAAAGAATAGCGTAGAATTATTTACGTTAGATGATGAACCTACTGAAGATGATGATTTCTCAGATGGAATTTAAGTAAAAAAGTAAGAGTGATTAACGAGTCAAATCGTTAATCACTTTTTTTATTAAAAAATATTCATTGACAAGTTGGAACGTTCCAACTAGAATGTATTTGATATAGAAAGCGTTTTCAAAAAAGAATGTGGAGGAATTTATGTATGACAGTAATTGATGCACGAGTAGATCAACGATTAATTCATGGAATTGTTGTTAATCAATGGAACTCAAAATTAAATCCCAAAAGATTTATGGTCATCGATGATGTGGTGAGTCACCAACCAGAAATAAAAGATTCAATGAGATTATCTAAACCAGCTGGCACTGGAATGAGTATTATTGATACTGAAAAAGCTATTAAGAATTTTAGTAATGGAAATTACGATGCACAAAAGGTATTTGTAATTGTAAAAGAGCCTGAAACATTGATCAGACTTATGGATAATGGTGTAGAAATTCCTGGAGTTAACTTAGGTATTGTGTTTGCCGAAGATGGTAGAACAAATATAAGTAAGTTTGTTTCTCTTAATCAAAAGGAGGTTGACGACTTAAAAGAAATTGAATCTAGGGGAGTGCCGATTAGGATTCAATATGTTCCTGAGAATTCATCAATCAGTTTTGACAAAGCAATTGCTAATCATGAATTTAAGTAAAGTGTATAGGAGAGAATAATATGTCTATTGAAATTATTCAGAATATTTTAATTGTATTATTGGCGGGTTACGTTACTCTTGATAATTTGGGGATAACTATTGTTAATTATTGGGCCGTAACAACGGGTATGATTGCTGGGTTTATTATGGGTGATCTTAAAACTGGTTTACTTATAGGTGGAACGTTCCAACTTATGTCTTTAGGGGTTGCTGGTCTAGGTGGTGCTTCAGTACCTGATTATGGGTTAGCAGCTTTGGTAGGAACATTCTTAGCAGCTAGAACTGGTTCAGGCCTTTCAGCTGCGATTGCTGTTGGATTACCTGTTGGATTATTGGCAATCAATTTTGATGTTTTAGTTAAAATTTTAAATAACTTTGTTGCTCATAGAATGCAAACTTATGCTCATAGACACGAATTTGAAAAGATGCGTATGATTGGTTTACTTGGTCCTGTTATGTTTGCTTTGAAAAATATTCTTATTATGACGATCATTGTTTCGGTTGGTCCCAAAGCGGTTAGTTCGATTCTAGCTGTCATTCCTAAGTGGGTTACAAATGGATTAAATATTGCTGGTGGAATGTTACCTGTTTTGGGTATTGCATTGTTGATGCATTATATGCCGGTTAAAAAGTATATATGGGCCGTATTTATTGGTTTTGTCTTTAGTGCATATCTAAAATTACCTATTATTGGGATTTCAATTCTTGGAGCCGCTGCTTCTATTATTGTTTATAAGGTTGGCTTGAAGAACTCCGAAGCAAAAGCTGCTGTAACACAAGATAATGTAAAGGAAACAGGGGACGACGATTATGACGAATAAAACTACTAATAATATTCAAAAAAATACTACTCCACAAAAGAATGAAATCACTAAAAAAGATCGTCACCATGCTATTTTAAGATGGATGTTTATGGGCTCTGCCTTATTTAATTATGAAACTCAACAAGCCACTTCTGTGGTCTGGTCAATGTCAAAATTATTAAGAAAGATTTATCCAGATGATGACGAATATGTTGAAGCTTTGGATAATCATTTTAAATATTTTAATACAACAACAGCAATGGCTAATATCATTCTTGGTGCAACCACTGCTATGGAAGAAAAAGATGGAATTAAGTCAAAAGATGCTGTACAAGCTTTAAAGACCTCCTTAATGGGTCCATTTGCTGGAATTGGCGATACAGTTATTTGGGTTTTACTGCCAACTGTAATGGGTTCTATCTCAGGATATATGGCCATTAATGGAAATCCTTTAGGTGCTTTGGCTTGGATTTTGATAGGTGCATTAATTTTCTGGATTAGAATTAAGCTTTTCGATCTTGGATATAGTTCAGGGGTCAAATTGGTAACGGAATTTGGTGATAAATTATCGTTATTTACGGACGCAATTTCAGTTCTAGGACTAATGGTTGTGGGTACATTAGCAGCTACGGTGGTTAAGGTTTATACTCCACTAACATTTATGACTGGAAAAGTTAAGTTATCTGTTCAAAGTGGAATTTTTGATAATATTATGCCGGCACTTTTACCTGTGTGTTTGACTTATCTAGTATACAAGATGTTAAATTCGAAGTTCTGGACACCAACTAAAATTATTGTTGCGCTAATTGTATTATCATTAGTGGGCTCCTTCACAGGCATTCTTGGTGTTATGCCAACTAAATAAAACATGAGGTTTTTATACAAATGAAAAGAAATATTATTATTGCATCACATAATCATATGGCATCAGGGTTAGATAGCACATTAAATTTTATTGCGGGTAAACAAGATAACGTTCAGGTATTAGACGCTTACATTGATGATAGTCCGATTGAGAAGAAAGTAGAAAAATTATTTGCAAATATAGAAGATGATACGGAAACTATCGTGTTTACAGATATGCTTGCTGGTTCTGTAAATCAGAAGTTCTTTCCCTATAGAAATAGAAAACATACGCATATAATTACGGGAATGAATTTACCAGTAGTTTTGTCCTTTGCACTGGAAAGCACTGCTGATTATATTACTGTAGGTAGGATACATGAAATAATCAATGAATCTCGTAATGCATTGCAATACGTTAATGAATTTCAAATCACTGACGATGGGGAGGACGAATAATATGAATAGAATTGTAAAAGGAGATACTTATCGTTTTACAGTGATCACTAATTCATTAATCAGAATTGAAGAAGATTCAACAGGAGAATTTGAAGATAGACCTACACAAACGGTCATAAACAGAGACTTTTCTAATCCTGATGTAAAAGTGATTTTTGATAATAATGAACATAAAGTAGAAATTATTACTGAATCTTTCCATTTGTATTACAACGGAGGGAAATTATCTCCAGAAACACTTTATATAGATGCTTTGAAGGCACATTCGTTTTATCAAAATAGATGGTACTTTGGTTCGGATAATGATCAAAGACATCAAAATCTGAAAGGGACTACTAGAACATTAGATCGTGCAGACGGTGAGGTTCCTCTTGAAGATGGCATTATGTCGAAAGATGGTTATAGTTATCTCGATGATTCAAAATCATTTATATATATAAATGACTCTGATTCTTTCATAAGTCGTTCTAATTCTGTTGTTGATGGATATTTCTTCTGTTATGGAAGAGATTATCAGGCAACATTAACTGATTTTTATAATTTGACTGGACCAACACCTCTAATTCCTCGATTTGCATTGGGTAACTGGTGGAGTAGATTTTATCCTTATACTCAGGATGGATATCAAAAATTGATGGAAAAGTTTGATGATAAAAAGATACCGATTGGTATTTCTGTTATTGATACAGATTGGCATAAGACTGATATTCCTAGAAAGTATGGTTCTGGATGGACAGGTTATTCTTGGAATAAGGAGCTTTTTCCAGATCATAAAAAACTCCTGAATTGGTTACATGAAGATAATAAAAAGATAGCATTGAATGTTCATCCAGCATCTGGAATTAGAGCTTACGAAGATTCATACAAAGATGTAGCAAAGACAATGGGATTAAATACCAAAGCCGAAGAGCCAGCTTCTTTCAATCTTGAAAATCCAAAATTTAAAAAAGCTTATTTTGATGATGTTCATCATAAAATGGAAGATGATGGTGTTGATTTTTGGTGGATTGATTGGCAACAAGGTGTTGCACGAACGGATAAGAGGATGGATCCTCTTTGGTTATTAAATCATTATCATTTCAATGATAATAATTTGCGAAATCATGGAGATGGATTAATTCTTAGCCGATATGCGGGTCCAGGTTCACATCGTTATCCATTAGGGTTCTCTGGCGATACTGTCATTTCATGGGGGTCACTAAACTTTCAGCCTTACTTTACATCAACAGCTGCTAATATCGGATATACTTGGTGGAGTCATGATATTGGTGGTCATATGCGTGGTAGCTTTGATGCCGAGTTAGCAACAAGATGGTTGCAATTTGGAGTGTTTAGCCCTATTAATAGACTTCATTCATCTAATAATGACTTTGCTGGTAAAGAACCGTGGAACTATAAATTAGAATTTGAAAAAGCACAGGAGAAGTTTCTAAGATTAAGAGCTGAATTGATACCATATATTGATACTGCAAATTATCAAACTCATTCTAATGGCATACCAATTGTTAAACCGGTATATTATAATTATCCTAATAATAAAGAAGCATATTCTGTGAAGAATGAATACTATTTTGGTTCTGAAATGATTGTTTCCCCAATCACACGGCCTCATGACGATAAGACACAATATGCATATAGCAATACCTGGCTTCCTAATGGTAACTGGATTGATTATTTCAGCAATTTGCCGTACAAAGGAAACACTTCTATTAAAACTTATCGTGATAATGATCAAGTTCCCGTTTTCGTTAAACGAGGGAGTCTGATTGTTGAAAATAAAGATTATATGAACAATAAAGATTTACCTAAAGTGATTACCGTTGAAGTATTTAGCGGGGCTGACGGTGAGTATAATATGATTGAGCATATTGGAGATAAGGTTTCTAAGACGAGATTTAATTGGGATGACGAGAAAAAAGAATTAAGTTGGAACAAGGATGATTCAGAAAGCATTGTTCCTGTTAATAGAGAAATAAAAACAATCATTCATTCATATACAGAAAAAGATGTTATTGCCGAAATGAAGCTGAGGCTCCAAAGATCATACATTGAAATGGATTTGAAGCAAAAACTATATAATGCATTTAGTTCTCCAGATTATGAATATGCTAAATTTATTAATTTATTAAATACGTTGGAGGATGAAAATATACACGATAGTCTAAGCGAATTGGCTTACATCAGGGAGTCGTATATTTAAGAATTGTAATATGAAAAAACCAACAATGAATGATGTTGCTAAAGCGGCAGGCGTAGGACGCGGTACCGTTTCTAACTATATAAATGGTTTAAATGTTAGATCTGAAACTAAGAAGAGAATACAATTAGCAATCGATGATTTAGGATATATTCCCAATTTACAGGCTAGGGAACTTAAAACATCTAAAAATTCTACAGTAGTACTTATTGTTCCGACTAGTTGGACACCGTTCTTTTCTGAATTAGTCTATAAAATGCAAATAGAATTAAATAGTCATGGATATAAAATGATTTTAACTAATTCTCAGAATGATTCGGAAGAGGAAGAGGAAATATTAAAAATGGCCTCTCTAAATCAAGTTTCTGGGGTTATAACGATGTCATATTCAGATGTTTATAATTTTTTAAACATTGATAAACGACTTAATTTAGTTTCTATTGAAAGATATGTATCTGAAAATGTACCGCTAATAACTAGTGATAACTATGCTGGTGGACAATTGGCCGCAAAAAAACTAATTGAGATGGGATCAAAGAGATTTTTACTTTTGAGACGAGAGGTTACACATCATAATGCAACTGATGTCAGAACTCAAGGGTTTAAAGATTACATTACTAGTAAGCATTACCCGTTAGATATATTTGAGGCTACATTACAGCCTTCTTATAGAGAAGAGTATTCGGAGTATCTAAAGTCGCATTATTCTAACGGAGTTTTTCCATTTGATGGGATTTTTGCTGTTACTGATGAGTATGGTCAGATTGCACAACAGGCATTAGCAAAGTTAGATATAAATCTTTTAAAGAAGGTTCATATTGTTGGATTTGATGGGTCTAGAATCTCAAGAGATAGTCCTCTGATGATTTCATCCATAAGGCAACCTGTCGATGAAATAGTGAAAGAATCCGTTGCTGTTCTATTAAAAAAAAATAATGGAATGCCCATTCAAAAGAATTATAAAAAAGTTCTCCCAGTTACCTTTGTCGATACAAAAAACAACTTTTAGAAAATAGTGTTGGTATCCATTTTTTCATAAAACAGTTTGAAACTTCTGTTGTTATTAACAATAGAGGCTTCGGGCTGTTTTATTTTTATGTCTTTGTGAAATCGTTACCAAAAATTAGTTGACATTTCAAAATAAGGCTCTTATTATATGTTTATGGAAACGATTTCACAGAAAGGAGGTAGTGTAACATTGGCAACAATTTCAGATGTAGCTAGACTAGCTGGTTTATCTGTCTCAACAGTTTCAAGAGTCATAAATAAAAGTCCTCATGTTTCTGATAAGAAGAGAGAAGCTGTAGAGTCGGCAATGAATGAATTGGGATATGTACCATTACCAGCGGCTCGACAATTACGTGGATCAAGAACTAATACTATGGCAGTTACAATACCTAGAATTGTTAATCCGTTCTTTTCATATTTAGTTGATGCGATTGAGCAAGAATTAGATGAAGCAGGTTATAGTACTTTGATTGTCCAAACATTTGGACGAGCGGAAGAAGAACTAACAGCATTAAATCTATTAAAAAATCAGCAAGTAGATGGAGTAATTCTTTGTTCTTTGGAGAATGATTGGTCTGTGATAAATGGTTATTGTAAATATGGCAAGATAGTTTTGGTTAATGAGTATTTGAAAGATGTTGATGTGCCAATCATTAGAGGTGATCAATATGATGGATTTTATACAGCAACCAATTTCTTGTTTGATAATGGCTATAAGAAAATTGCATATGCAACTGGTCGTAAGACCATAACTATTATGAAAAAAGAATCTAATTTTGATGCTGATCGTTTTGCGGGATTTCAGAGTTCTCTAAGTGATCACAATTTAGGATTCAATTATGATTGGTTATTTACTAATGCACATACAGCTGAGGATGGCAAAGAAATATTTAAAAAGATAATGACCTTGAAAAATAAGCCTGATGTTGTCATAGCTGGTAGTGATGAAGTGGCGATGGGAATCTCACAAGAAGCCGAGAAGCAGGGAATAAAAGTTCCTGAGCAGTTAGGAGTTCTTGGGGTGGATGATCAACCTGCTTCAGCCAATTTACGTATACCTCTTACAACCATTAAACAGCCAGTTGATGAAATGGGACGCAAAGCTGCCAGAGCAATGCTAGGTTTGATTAATGGCGAGGAAGTTTCCAAAATGCAAATTTGTAAATTAAAAGTAATAAAAAGAGCATCTGCTTAGTGCTCTTTTTAAATAAATTTATTTGGTATCGATACCAAAATGGAGGAATTTATTATGACAGTAGTATTAGCAAGAATAGATCAACGTTTAATTCATGGATTGATTGTAAATCAATGGGCTCAAGCTCTTAAAGTAAAGCGCTTCATGGTTGTTGATGATGAAATTAGTAAGAATGAATCAATTAAAGCAAGTATGAGAATGTCAAAACCTGCTGGCACAGGGATGTCCATTATTGATACTCAAAAGGCTATTACTAATTTTACGGCCGGTAAGTACGATGCACAAAGAGTTTTCGTTTTAGTAAAAGAACCAGAAACACTTATTAAATTAATTGAAGGTGGGGTTGATATTCCCAAAGTAGATTTAGGAATTATTTTCAATGAAGATGGTCGTAAACCTGTCTCTAAGTTTGTTGCCTTAAATGATAAAGAACGTAAAGACTTACAAACAATTCAATCTAAAGATATTCCATTAGTTATTCAATATGTTCCAACAGATAACGAGGAATCTTTCAAAGCTTAAAGGAGATTATTAAATCATGTCAGGAATAAATATTATTCAAGATATACTTATTGTTATTTTAGCGGCATATATGACTATTGATCAAAATGGTTTAGTAATTATGTCATGGTTCCCAGTTATTGTCGGAACTATTACCGGAATTATTATGGGTGATTTGACAACTGCATTGACAATTGCCGGAACATTCCAATTGATGATGTTAGGGGTAGCAGCCTTAGGTGGTGCATCAGCTCCTAATTATGGATTAGCAACGATCGTCGGAATTTTTGTTGCTGTAAGAACAGGCACTGGTATTAAATCAGCTATTGCGGTTGGATTACCAGTTGGATTGTTAGCTATTCAATTAGAAGTTGTTGCAAGAATTATTGTTAACTTTCTTGCCCATAGAATGCAAACCGATGTAAAGAATCATGATTTCAAGAAAATGCAACATGAAGCATGGTGGGGACCAGCATTGTTCAGTTTACAAACTGGTTTGCCAGCTATCTTGATTGTTTTCTTTGGCCCAGATGTAGTTAAATTTATTCTTCATGTCGTTCCAACTTGGGTAACAGATGGATTAACGGTTGCTGGTGGAATGTTACCAGTAGTCGGTGTTGGTATGTTGTTAAGATACATGCCAGTTAAGAAGTTTCTCAGTTATATCATTGTCGGCTTCGTATTAGCTGCATATTTGAAAGTAGGAGTTTTAGGTGTGGCTTTAATCGGATTTGCCGCAGCTTACTGGTACTTTATCAGTGAATCTAAGAAATTAGCGTCAGCAGGGACAGCATCTGCTGAAACAAATGAAGATGAAGGAGACGATTACGATGAGTGATGAAAAAATTAAATTAACTAAAAAAGATCGTCGTCGTGCCGCAGTTCGTTATAACTTTATGGCATGTAATATTTTTAATTATGAATCACAAATGGGACCAGCTGTTGCTTGGTCATTAGCTCCAGCCTTGAGAAAAATTTATCCCAATGATGATGAATATCAAATGGCTCTTGAGAATCACTTTAATTACTACAATTCAACCACAGTTATGTCATCTTTGATTTTAGGTGCTTCATTAGCTATGGAAGAACGTGACGGTATTGGTGCCAAGGATGCAGTTCAATCATTGAAAACTAGTTTGATGGGACCTTTAGCAGGTGTCGGAGATACATTAGTTTGGGTTTTGTGGCCAACCATCATGGGATCAATTTCTGGATACATGGCTTTACAAGGAAATCCTTTAGGGGCAGTTGTTTGGTTCATTGCTAATATTGCCTTTTGGTTTGTGAAGCTAAAGATGTTTGATGTCGGATTTACATCAGGTACAAAATTAATTACTTCATTAGGTGAAAGATTAAATATCTTTACAGAATCAGCTTCAATTGTTGGATTAAGTGTTGTGGGAGCACTTGTAGCCACAGTTGTTAAAATTTCAATGCCCGTTGTATTCCAATTTGGAAAAGTTAAGTTGAATTTACAAACGGGAGTATTTGATAAAATCATGCCTGCATTGCTTCCAGCATTGCTGACGTTGTTAATTTACAAATTGTTGGGTAGTAAGAAATGGACACCAACTCGAATCATTCTTTTGGTTATTGCAATTTCATTAGTAGGTACATTCTTTGGAATCTTCAAAGCATAAGGGGTAGAAAATGAAACGAAAAATTATTTTAGCATCACATCATAAATTAGCCACTGGTTTGGCAGATACGTTAAATTTTATTTCAAATAACGCCGCTGATGTTACTGATTTGGCAGCATATATGGATAATATTCCGGTAGATCAACAAGTAGAAAAATTGATGGGGACTATTTCTGATGATACCGAAGTGATCGTTTTGACGGATATGTTAGCAGGTAGTGTTAATCAACAATTCTTTAAGTATAGAGAGCGTCCTCATACACATATCATCAGTGGAATGAATTTGCCATTGGCTTTAGCTATTGCTCTGGAACCCGCGGATAAGGAAATAACTTCTGAACGTATGGAAGAACTAGTTAAACAAGCAAAAGAAGCCATTGTCTATGTTAATGAAATGACAGTGGAGGCTGATGATGATGACGAATAATATTGAATGGTGGCGTGATAGCGTCGTTTATCAAGTCTATCCAAAAAGTTTTAATGATAGTAATGATGATGGTATAGGTGATATTCCTGGAATTATTGAAAAATTAGATTATTTACAAAAACTTGGAGTAGATGTAATTTGGTTAAATCCAATTTATAAATCTCCACAAGTTGATAATGGATATGATATAAGCAATTATCGAGAAATATATTCTAAATTTGGAACGATGGATGATTTTGAAAAATTACTTTCGGAAACTCATAAAAGACATATGAGATTGATCTTGGATTTAGTTGTCAATCATACATCAGATCAACATCCTTGGTTTAAAGAAGCTAAGAAGAGCAAAGAAAATCCATATCATGATTATTACATTTGGAAAGATGGAGATGGCAAAAAATTACCTAATAATTGGGGTTCTTCATTTGGTGGTCCAACCTGGGAATATATTGATAAATTAGGTCAATATTATCTACACTTGTTCGCTAAACAACAACCTGATTTGAATTGGGAAAATCCTAAGGTACGTCAAGATGTGTATGATATCATGCGTTTTTGGTTAAATAAAGGTGTCGATGGATTTAGAATGGATGTAATTAGTTTATTGTCTAAGGATCCATCATATCCAGATGGCCCTGTAATTCAAAACAAAGCCTATGGCAGTTACTATAAGGGGGCAGCTAATGGTCCTAAAATTCATGATTACTTGCAAGAAATGAATAAAGAAGTTTTAAGTAAATATGATATTGTTACAGTGGGAGAGACTCCACATACAGGAATAGAAGATGCTGTTAAATATACTGATTCAAAGCGTCATGAATTAAATATGGTATTCCACTTTGATCATATGCACTTGGATTACGATGAAAATGGGAAATTCTCAACTAAACGTTTCAAATTATCTGAATTAAAAGAGGTATTTACTAGATGGCAAGAAGGCATGGCTCAACATGATGGTTGGAACAGTTTGTACTGGAGTAACCATGATCAAGCTCGCCCGGTTACACGCTTTGGAGCTGACGATACTAAATGGCGTATACAATCAGCAAAAATGTTAGGAACTATCTTACATATGCAGCAAGGAACACCTTTCATTTTTGAAGGTGAAGAAATAGGGATGACAAATACCAAATTTGGTTCTATCGATGATTATAACGATATTGAAACTAAAGACATTTATCATGATTTCATTAATAATAAAAAATTAGGTTACGATTATACAATGAAGTCTATCTATTTAAAATCACGTGATAATGCTCGTACGCCAATGCAATGGACTGATGGAGAAAACGCGGGTTTCACTGGTGGAACTCCATGGATGAAGTTAAATCCAAATTATAAGGAAATAAATGTTCAAAATGCCTTAGGTGATTCTAACTCTGTATTTTACTACTACAAGAAGTTGATTGAATTAAGACATGAATTACCAATAATCACAACTGGAAAATATGTCTTGCTAGATAAGGATAACGAATCAACATATTCTTATTTACGTAAAACAGATAACGAGGTTTTATATGTAAATGGTAATTTTACTGCTGACAATCAAGTCGTTGAAATTCCTAAAACATTAAAGGGTAAAGAAGGTCAAGTTGTTATTAGTAACTTTGACAGTAAAGCTACTAATGATGACAAGATAGAATTACCACCATATGGTGCAGTTGTATATTTGTACAAATTAAAAAAGGAATAAAAAATAAGGTCCAGAAATCATTACGACTTCTGGACCTTATTTTCATATATTAGTAAAGAAACATCTTTGAAATTAGAATTAGACTGGATTTTAAAAGAAAATCATATCGTTTAGGCAATTCAATGGATGAATTGACGACAGAGTCCTTTTGGACTAGTAATCCCACTAAGATGATTTTAAAGGTGTTGTTATTCCAGTAGACTTATTTCCGAAATGGCCGAAGAAAATTTATTAAAGAGAAATCAAATGTTCCTTTAATCAGTAATGAATTGGCTGATATTTCATGTCAATTAGATTCTAATATGGATAAAATTATTGAAAATAAATCGATTAAAATTGACGGTTCAAAGAATAAATGTCTTAGACGAAAATTAAAGCATTATAATCGTTTACTTAAGAATGACTTTATTTCCAGATTTTTATACACTAATAAACGTATATTAAATGTATTGTTAAAATTCAATTTAAATATCTCTAAGAGTTCACCGCTTCCAAGCAAAAACCAACCAAAATTGAAAGGAACAAACAAATAAATGACAAAAAAGTACTTTTCCATTGATATAGGTGGAACTAATATAAAATACGGAATTATCGATGATCAAGGCGAGTTAGTCTTCCATAAGAATGTAAAAACACCTGATAACAAAGATGATTTTTTGAATTTGATTAAATCAATTATTCAAGAAAATCTTTCTGACATTCAGGGTGTTGGCATCAGTGTTCCGGGCAAAGTAAACGTCCAAACGGGAACTGTTTTTTATGGGGGCGCCTTACCATTCTTAGATAAAGTTAGTTTCAAAGATGAATTGGAGGGTACTTTTCAAATTCCCGTCGCGGTTGAAAATGATGCTAAATCAGGAGCGTCAGCTGAACTTTGGCTAGGCTCTTTGAAGGACGTTAACAATGGTGCCATTATCACTTTAGGAACTGGTGTTGGTGGTGGAATCGTTCTAAATCATCAGCTATTGCATGGTTCACATTATCAAGCTGGGGAACTAAGTTACATGAGTTTAGGTACTGATACTAGCAAAATGTCTAATTTAGTAGGGCTCTCTGGTTCGGCAGTTCATATGATAGAAGAATGTGCTAAAGTTTTGAATTTAACTGATGAACATGATGGCGTAGCGGTCTTTGATGCGATAAACAATGGTAATCAACAGGTTACAAAAATTTTCTCCAATTACTGTGACGTTATAGCGACAGTTATTTTGAATATTCAAAGTGTTGTAGATTTGGAGACTATTGCTATCAGTGGTGGAATCAGTGCCCAACCAATCGTTGTTGAAGAGATAAATAAAGCTTATTTACGCTTGTTAGATCCTAATCCTTTGTTAAAGGCACAGATAGAAATTCCTAATATCATTCAGGCTCATTTCAAGAGTGATGCTAATTTATATGGAGCGGTATACAATTTACTTTTGCAAACGGATTCACTAAAATAATATAATATATTTGTATATTATATAAAAAGGACGGATTTATTTATGACAAACTTTCCCAAAAACTTTCTCTGGGGTGGCGCTACTGCTGCTAACCAACTAGAGGGTGGCTACAAAGAAGATGGTCGTGGACTATCAATCGCGGATGCCTTACCTGGTGGAAAAGATCGTTTTAGTATCGTGCAAAGTCCTGACTTTGACTGGACTATTGATGAGACTAAATATACATATCCTAACCACTTAGGAATTGACTATTATCACCATTTCAAAGAAGATATTAAGTTATTTTCTGAAATGGGCTTCAAATGTTATCGTTTCTCTATTGCCTGGTCACGTATTTTCCCAAATGGCGATGAATTAGAACCTAATGAAGCTGGTTTGAAATTTTATGATCAAGTAATCGATGAATGTTTGAAATACAACATCGAGCCAGTAATTACAATTTCTCACTACGAATTGCCATTGAATCTAGCTAAAAATTATGGTGGCTGGAAGAATAAGAAATTAATTACTTTCTTCGAGAGATTTGCCCGCGTTGTTCTAACTCGTTACTACAAGAAAGTTAAGTATTGGATGACTTTCAACGAAATCAACAGTGCTGCTCACTTCCCAGTTATGGGTCAAGGTTTGGTTCCATCAAACGGTGGTAACGAAAAGAAAAATGTCTTCCAAGCATGGCACAATCAATTCGTTTCTAGTTCTAAAGCCGTTCAAATCGGTCATGAATTAGATAAGAATCTTCAAATTGGTTGCATGATTCTTTACGCTACAACTTACAGTTATGATGCAAATCCTGCTAACCAACTCGCCACTGTACAACAAAATCAAGACTTCAACTTCTTCTGCGCTGACGTTCAAGTTCGTGGTCAATATCCTAGTTATACCAAGAGATTATTGGCAGAATATGGCTTAACAGTCGATGATTTGGACAGAACTGATGAAGAATTAGCTTTGATCAAGAAGTATCCAGTGGATTACATTGGTTTCAGTTACTACATGTCATCAGCTGTTGAAGTAACTAAGGAAGACAACGATACAGTTTCTGGTAATCTTCTCGGTGGAGTTAAAAATCCATTCTTGAAAGCTAGTGATTGGGGTTGGCAAATCGATCCAACTGGTTTGAGAATTGCTTTGAACCAATTATATGATCGTTATCAAAAGCCACTCTTCATTGTAGAAAATGGTCTAGGTGCTCATGATGATCCTGATAAAGATCACTATGTTGAAGATGATTATCGCATCGACTATCTAAAAGAACATATCAAGGCGATGGCCGGTGCTATCGATGATGGTGTTGACTTGATGGGTTATACTCCTTGGGGCTGCATCGATTTAGTCAGTGCTTCAACTGGTGAAATGTCAAAACGTTACGGTTTCATCTACGTTGATCTTGATGACAATGGTGAGGGAACACTCAAACGTTATCCAAAGAAGTCATTCTATTGGTACAAAGATGTAATTAGTAATAATGGTTTGAAATAGATTTAAAAAAGGCTCAGAAATCTAAATGGTTTCTGGGCCTTTTTGTGTAACTAGCGATCGATATAAATTTCAAATGAATTATTATCTCCGCGATATTTAGCGATAGAATATTCAGCTTTTATGTCATTCTCTGTAGTACCAACAGTATGGAAATAAAAAAGTGGATCATTAATATCAACGTTTAATAAATCAGCCGTAGTTTCATCAGCTTTTAAAACTTCTAATTTCCGTTTAACGTGCACTATCCGACAGTCGTGTGAATCTAAAGTATCGTATAGTGAAACTTTGTTGAAATCATATTTATTTAAAGATGGAAAAATATTATAAGGGATGTAGCTGGTTACCAAAACAACGGGTTGCGTATCAGCGTATCGTAATCTGACCAACTTGTAGACGGAATCGCTTGAATTTATATTTAATGCCGCGGAGACTTCTGGAGTTGGTAGTTCCTTTTGGAAAAATAAAACGCGCGTTTGAGGAGTGAAGCCTTTGCTTTTGACTTCGTTGTTAAAACTCTTAATGGTATGTGTGAATTCTTGAGAAATCTTATTTTGCTTAACAATCGTTCCTCTACGTTTCCGTTTTTCTAGCAGTCCCTTGTTAACTAGTGTCTGAATTGCTTGACGAACAGTGGGGCGACTAACGTGATAAATCTCCATTAGTTCTATTTCCTTAGGAATCAACGTATCGGGTTTATAAAAACCAGCTTTTATTTTATTTAGTAAGTCATCTTCAATAATTTTGTATTTCGGTAAATTTCCACTGTCCATCTTTAACTCCTATGAATAATTATTTCAAATTTTTCTTATAATCTCTGTCAATCTTGATAACGTCAACGTTGTCTTTTTCCATGCGGTCTTTGAGAGCATTGATGATTTTGACACCACTACTTGTACCGATTCTATCAGCACCGGCCGCAATCATGGCCAAAAAGTCATCGGAATTTCTGATTCCACCGGCAGCTTTGACGGATACTTCATCACCAACGACAGATTTCATCAATTTAACGTCTTCAATTTTGGCTCCACTAGGACCAAATCCAGTTGAAGTTTTAATAAAATCAGGTTTAACTTTTTTAGCAATTTCAGCTAATTTCTTGATTTCATCATTTGTGAGATAAGTGTTTTCAAAAATAACTTTGATCAAAACTGATTTACTGTGGCAAAGGTCAACGATTTGTTGCATTTCATCCTTTACATAATCAAAATTGCCATTTTTAACTTCAGTCAAATTAACAACGTAATCAATCTCATTAGCACCATTTTTTAGAGCATCTTTGATATCAAACAATTTGGATTCAACGGTTGTTTGTCCTAAAGGAAAACTAATAGCAGCACCTGTATCAATATCGGTTCCCTTTAATTGTTCAGAACATATTTTGGATTGTACTTGGTTAATAGCAACCATTCTAAAGTCGTATTTTTTAGCTTCATTACATAATTTTACCATGTCTTCATTAGAAGCATAGGCATGTAAGTTAGTGTGATCAATCATTCTTGCTAAGTCATTTAAAGTGTATTCCAATTCCATAATAATACCTCCAGATAATATGTAATTACATAATTAATTATATTAGTACATATAACTATGTCAATGATATCTGGGAAGATAAAGTTTAAACTTGTCATCCGCTTACATAAATGATAACTTTTATTAGCATAAGAAATACTATAATGAATGTATAAATTAATTAAAGCATCTGGGGGAAATACACTAATGGTCGTTGAGATTTTATACCAAAAAGTAGCTGATGATATCAAAAAGAATATCCTATCAGGTATGTATGAGGTTGGTAGCTTGATTCCAACTGAAAATGAATTAGAACAAAAATATGATGTTAGTAAAATCACGGTTCGTAAAGCCGTTGAGAAATTAGTAGCAGAAGGATATTTAAAGAAGAAGAGTGGCATTGGCACACGTGTTATTAGCAATAATCTCTTTAATAAATTATCGAAAGCTAGATCTTATTCTTCAATCGTCAATGAGTCGGATAATTTAACTAAACAAATTCTAAAAGCTGATGTTTTATCTCTTGAAGATACGCCACTTAAAAATGAATTAACGGATAGAAATATTGTTTATATTGAACGCTTATATTTGTTGAATAATAAACCTTTTATCATTGTTAATCATTATTTACCAAATATTGACGTTACTGATGAATTGAAAAATTTGAAAAATCAATCACTGTATAAGTTTTTGCGTGATAATGGGCAGGAAATCAGTAGTTTTAGTGATGAGTTCAGTGCTATCAACATTGATGAAACTGACAAAAAAATCCTTCAAAAACAGGACAATTTAGCTTTGAAGCGTATTAGACGTGGTTTTGATAATAAAGGAAAATTAATTGAGTATACTGAATCTATTTATGACAGTAATAAAATGCCATACAAAATTGAATATGAGATTTAAATAATCTTTATTTAAGCGTTTACATTATAACATTATAATGTTATTATATTTGCGAAAAAGGAGGAGGTACTAAATGGATAACTTTATTAATTTTTTGAATGTTAAAATCGTGCCAGTCGCGAACAAAATGGGTGCACAACGACACATGATGGCAATCAGAAAGGGTATCATTTCAACGCTACCACTAACGATTGTTGGTTCGTTCTTCACGATCATCAATAACATCCCGATCGAAGCAGTCGCTAAAATGTTGGAACCATACAAAGATATTCTGGATATTCCATTCCGTTATACGGTTGGGATTTTAGCACTCTATGCAGCTTTTGGAATTGCTTCATCATTAGCCGATTATTATAAATTGGACAAATTGACTAATGGAACCTTAGCTGTATTGGCTTTTCTAATTTCTGCCGCAGCCCCAATTCAAGTGACAGACAATGTCAAAGGGGTAATTGATGCTGGACGTTATATCAATATTGCCAATCTTTCGGCTTCATCACTATTTGCTTCAATTGTGACTGGACTTTTGACAGTTGAAATTTATCGTTTCTTCAAAGAAAAAAATATCACTATCAAAATGCCAGCCGGTGTTCCACCAGAAGTTTCAAATTCCTTCGTAGCTCTATTTCCAGCAGCATTTATCTTGCTATTTTTCTGGTTTATTAGATACGTTTTGAACTTCAATATTTCTACTTTCTTGACAACGATTTTGATGCCACTGAAAGGAGTCTTAGTTGGTAATAGCCTCTTTGGTGGTTTACTAACGATTCTCTTGATTACTGGTTTTTGGACTTTGGGAATTCACGGGGCAGCAATTTTGGCACCAATTACTAGACCATTTTGGGAAATGTCAATTGCTCAAAACATGGGTGAATTCACTAACGGTACTAGTGCACACCAACTTTCAACAATTTTTACAGAACAATTCTTACAATGGTTCCTTTGGATCGGTGGTGCCGGTGGTACTTTAGCATTAGTTGTTTTGTTCATGTTTTCTAAATCAGCTTATCTAAAAGATTTAGGAAAATTATCATTCTTACCAGGATTGTTCAATATCAATGAACCAATTATCTTCGGTGCCCCAATTGTTATGAACCCAATCTTAGGTATTCCATTTATTTTAGGACCTTTAGTGACCGGGACGCTGTCATACGTTCTGACGATAACTGGAGTCGTGCCGATGATGATGGCTCGTTTACCATTTACAGTTCCTAGTCCATTAGGTGCTTTTGTCAGTACCGACTGGAGTATTCCAGCCTTGATTTTAGTATTCGTCAATTTCTTAATCGATTTGGCAATTTACTATCCATTCTTTAAAGTCTTTGAAAAACAACAATTGGAAAAAGAATAGGGTGATGAGATGATCGTGTTTCTACTATTATTTATCTACTTTATTACTTGCGAGATTTTGGTTCAAAAAGGATTCGTACCTAAATTTCTCAAAGGATTAAAAGCAGGAAAATTAATTTTAATTTCATCGCTAATAATCTTTTTGACAGCGGTTGTGAGTTTCTTTTTTAAACCAGCAGTTATTCTCGTAATTTTAAGTACCATCTATTTATCAATCAATATTTCAGAGTATTACTTGCGAGAGTTTAAAAAAATGGAAAGAGGTAAGAAGATATGACCAAAAGGTCTTTAGGTATCTCACTTTATCCAGATCACAGTAATTTGGATGATGATAAGCGTTATTTAGTTCAAGCTAATCGTTATGGTTTCACGAGGATCTTTATGAGTATGTTGGAAGTTTCTGAAGGTAAAGAAAAAGTTGCCAAAAAATTCAGCGATTTAATTAGCTTTGCAAAAGATCTAGGCTTTTCAACTACTTTGGATATTGCACCAAATATCTTTGATCAATTAGGGATTTCCTATGATGATTTGGATTTCTTCTCTGAATTAGGAGCCGATGCAATCAGATTGGATCAAGGATTCGACGGACAAAAAGAGGCACTTTTATCTTACAATCCTCAGGCTTTGAATATTGAATTAAATATGAGTAATGACGTTGCTTATTTAGACAATATCCTCAGCTATTCAGCTAACCAACCATTCATTTATGGATGTCACAATTTTTATCCTCAACGAGGTACTGGTCTACCACTAGATTTCTTTATCAGTGCTTCAAAGCGTTTCAAAAAACATGGTATTGAAACAGCAGCCTTTATCACATCACAAGTTGGCAAGATTGGTCCTTGGGATATCAACGACGGGTTACCAACTTTGGAGATGCACCGTGATTTACCAATTGAAGTTCAAGCTAAGCATTTATTCGCAACTAATTTGATTGATTGCGTCATTATTGGTAATGCTTATGCATCTGAAGATGAGTTGAAAAAGCTCAGTGAAATCAATCGTTATCAATTAGTTTTCAATGTTGAATTATCAGATGATATTAATCAAGTTGAACGGGAGATTTTACTAGACAACCAACACGTTAGACGTGGTGACATCACTGACTTAGTGATTCGTTCGACTGAGGTTAGAAAGAAGTATAAGAATAACGATAATCCTGTCAGCCAATCCTCCCATGATTTCAAACGTGGCGACATCGTTATTGGTAATGATAATTTTGGTAAGTACAAGAATGAATTACAAGTTGTGCTACAAGATCACACAGATGAACGTAAAAATAAAGTTGCTCAAATTTCTCAATCTGAATTATTCCTGCTAGATTACGTCGGACCTTGGGATAAGTTCAAGTTTAGGAGGTAAATGTGACTAGTCTTTACATCAAAAATGGCCAAGACATTAGTGGTTTTCCTTTGGAAATATTGATTGAGGATCAAAAAATTGCTCAAATCGGCCCTAAATTGGATGTTATAGCAGCTGATGAGGAAATTGATTTACACAATGATTCTTATGTTAGTGCCGGTTGGATTGACGATCACGTTCACTGCTATGAAAAATTGTCACTTTATTATGATGATCCCGATAAAGTCGGCTATTTAACTGGAGTTACGACAGTGATTGATGCTGGTTCCACTGGTGCTGACAATATTGAAGATTTCTATCAGATTACTCGTCAAAAAAAGACTAATGTTTTTGCAATGATCAATATTTCTAAAACGGGTATTTTAGCTCAAAATGAGTTGGCAGATATGTCTAAAGTTGAATATGTGCCACTTCAAAGGATGATTAATCAATATCCTGAATTTATCGTGGGCATCAAGGCTCGAATTAGCAAATCAGTTGTAGTCGACAATGGAATTAAGCCACTAATTAAAGCCAAAATGTTCCAAAAATTATTAACGCAACATTTGCCACTGATGGTCCATGTTGGAACTAATCCACCAACGTTGTCAGAAATAATGGATGTTTTAGAGAAAGGCGATATTATTACTCATTGTTTCAATGGTAAAGACAACGGTATTTTGAATTCAGATGGACAAGTAAAAGAATTCGTTAAAAAGGCTTTGTCAAAAGGAATTATTTTTGATATTGGACATGGTTCCGAGAGTTTTAATGTCAAAACAGCTCAGCAAGCTACCACAGAAAATGTCTTTGCTCAAAGTCTTAGCACCGATATTTATCATCACAACCGTGAGCATGGTCCTGTATATAACATGGCAACTTGTATTGAGAAGATGCTTTATCTAGGTTTTGATTTGAAACAAGTAATTCCAATGATCACAACAGTTCCAGCTCACAATTTCAATTTGGATAAAGGTGAATTATTAGTCGGCAAGGATGCTGATTTAACAATTTTTAATGTCAAAAATGAACCAAAAGATTTAGTCGATTCAGATGGCAATAAATTTCAAACTAACACTGTTGTAGAGCCAATTTACAGTATCATCGGCGGTCAAAGTTATGCGATAGGAGAAAACAATGGATCTATATGATAAATACAAATTAAAACGCGTTATCAATGCAGACGGCAAAATGACGATTTTAGGTGTTTCAAAAGTTTCAGATGAAGTAGTGAATGCTCAAAAATTGGGTGCACAAAACTTCTTTGAAATGTCAGATCTTTTAGTTAAAACGGGTGAGTATTTAGCTCGATTAGTTGGTAGTGAAGATGCTCTAGTAGTCAACTCTGCTTCAGCTGGAATTGCCGAGTCTCTTGCGGGAATTATCGGTCAAGGCAGCCAATATCATGTTTACCATCCTTATACCGACCGCATTACTAAACGAGAAGTAATTTTGCCAATGGGTCACGATGTTGACTACGGAACACCAGTGGATGTGATGATTTCTGTTGCGGGTGGAAAAATGGTTCCAGCTGGTTACAGCAATATGTGTAAGCCAGAACATTTAGAAATGCAGATTACTGACCAAACAGCCGCCATTTTATACATCAAGAGCCACCATACGGTGCAAAAAAGCATGTTGACGATACCAGAAGCAATTGAAGTTGCTCATCGTCATAGTTTGCCATTAGTTTTGGATGCTGCTGCCGAAGAAGACTTGTTGAAATACATCAAAATGGGTGCTGATATTGTAATTTATAGTGGTGCCAAAGCAATTGAAGGACCTGCCTCTGGGGTGATTTTCGGTAAAAGTGAATATATCAAGTGGGCTCGTATGCAAGGATTCGGTATTGGTCGGGCCATGAAGATTGGTAAGGAAAATATTATTGGATTAACAGCCGCAATTGCCAAATATTTGAAAGATGGTTCAGAGTCTGGCGAATCGATGATTGAAAGACTCAAGCCATTCGTTGACAATCTAGCTCAAATCCCCAATATGGATGTCAAAATCGTTCAAGATGGTGCTGGTCGTGAAATATACCGTGCTGAAGTGAAGCCAACTGGCAATTTATCGGCTAAAGAAATTTGTGATCAGTTACGAAATGGTGAAATAGCTATTTATGCACGTGAATATCGAGTGAATGAAGGCATTATTGAATTTGATATTCGGGCTGTTAATGAAGTAGAAATGTATCAAATCGTTTCAAGATTAAAAGAAATCGTTGGAGGAAATTAAGATGAGTTTAAGACCAAATTATTTGGAGAATGGAATTTGTTTGAATGTCTTAGCTAATTCAGTTCAAAATGCTAAGGACTGTTATGAAGCCGCTGAAGGTCATGTAGTATTAGGAGTTTTGACTAAGAACTATCCAACTGATGAAGCTGCTATTGCTGATATGAAAGAATATCAAAAAGCTATCGACAATGCTGTTTCTGTCGGTTTAGGTGCAGGTGATCCTAATCAAAGTAGTATGGTAGTCAGAGTTTCAAAGGCTATCCAACCACAACACGTTAATCAAGTGTTCACAGGTGTAGGTGCCAGTCGTCAAGCTCTTGGACAAAATGAGACCATTATCAATGGACTAGTTTCTCCAACTGGTAAAGTCGGTTTCGTCAATTTGGCAACTGGTCCTTTGAGTAGTCAAACAGCTCCAACTGAAGTAAACATTGAAACAGCCATCGCATTACTCAAAGATATGGGTGGTTCTTCCATCAAATTTTTCCCAATGAAAGGTTTAACTCACAAAGAAGAATACGAAGCTGTTGCTAAAGCTTGTGCTGAAAATGATTTTGACCTCGAACCAACTGGTGGAATTGATCTAAATAACTTTGAAGAAATCGTCCAAATTGCTGTAGACGCTGGTGTTAAACGTATCATTCCTCATGTTTACAGCTCAATCATCGATGAAAATGGTGATACTAGACCAGAAGACGTTGCTAAGTTATATCAAATAATCAAAAGATTTTAGAGGTTTTTCAGATGAATATTTTAGCCTTTGGCGAAGTTATGTTACGTTATACCGTCAATGATCATAAAATGCTCGAACAAACTGACGACATGACGGTCACAACTGTGGGGACGGGCGTTAATTTGTTGAGTAGTTTGGCCCATTTTGACTACGACACATCAATTTTAACTGTATTACCAGATAATCCTGTTGGAAAAAAGGCGGCAGCTGATTTACGGAAACTTGGTATTTCTGATCGAAAGATTATTTATCAAGGTCATAATATTGGCAGCTTCTTCGTTGAATTGGGGTTTGGACCACGACCTCAACGAGTAACTTATCAGGACCGTCTGTCTAGTGCTTTTAGTAAGAGTAAAGTTGAGGATTACGATTTCGAAAAAGCTTTGACAGGTGTGGATATTGTTCATATTTGCGGCATCACTCTGAGTTTGACTGATCAAACACGAAAAGCCGCCAAAAAATTAGCTCAAGTAGCTCAATCAAGAAATAAAATCGTCTGTTTTGATTTTAATTATCGGATGAGCTTAAATTCGGATATTGATCACGAAACAATGAAGAAACGATACCAAGAAATTTTGCCATACGTCGATATCGTCTTTGGTAGTAAGAGGGATTTAACGGATTTGTTGGATTACCAAATTGACGATGAAACTGAGTTGTACAAAAAATTCTGTATCGAATATCAAATCAATTTCTTTGCCGGTAGTCGTCGTAGTATTGTAGATGGTGAGAAGTATTTTGAGGGCTTCTTGTTCCATCATGACAAAATCTATCGCTCCAGTAAGCATAAATTAAATATCATCGATCGAATCGGTAGCGGGGATGCTTTTGCTAGTGGAATAATCTGTGGACTGTTAGAAAAATGGACTTTCGAAGATATCCTGAAATTTGCCGTCGCAAATTCAGTTTTGGCCCAAGCATCGATGAATGATACACCGATTTTTACTAAAGAAGATGTCTTTGGTTATATTGATAGTGATGGGTCGAATGACTTGATTAGATAAAAAAGCAGTTTTCTCTGATAATTTAAAAGAGAAAACTGCTTTTTTATCATTCGAATGGATCTTGCATTTGTGTTACGTAAACTGTCATTCGTTCAGAATAACTAGAATCTTTAAACAAATCGGCAATTTCTTCATGCAAATCACTGAGATTATCAGTAATCACACCGTCAGCACCCATAAAAATCATTCGATCCATATCGGAAGTATCGTTAACAGTCCAAGCGAAAACCTTCTTTTGTTGAATGTGTGCTTGGTCAATGAAGGAATCGTTTAGAGTCGTGTATTCCATCGTGAATGCATTGGAATTAGTGTAAGGAACCCCAAAGAGGTTGAATGGTAAGACGTAACTAGTTTGAATCTTAGGCAAAAGCCGTTTGGTATCTTCGATGTATTGATAATCCAAAGAATGTACCATTGCTTTGTTTTCTTGCAACTTCTTACCATATTTTTTGGCAAAGAGACTGACAAAATCGGACTTATTACCAGAAACATCTTTTAATTCGACTAATAGTTTTTGATGTAATTTTGTGGCAGTTGCTAAATAGTTATCAAAGCTTGCAATGTGAATAGTTTTACCATTTTCGTGAACTTGAATCTTAGTTAATTCATTTAAGGTTAGTTGACTCGGAGTTTTATTGATTCCAGCCAAACCTTTGAGTGTGTTGTCATGGTAAACGACAAACTTGTGGTCCTTAGTTTCCTGAATATCCATTTCAATGTAATCAGGTTTTTCTTTGGCAGTGGCTTTAAGTGATTCGATAGTGTTTTGAACACCGTTGCCATCGTCAACACCTCGATGAGAAATGGTCAAAGGTGGTTCTAGTAACCAGTTGTTGAAGTAGGTAATGTCGTAAGTAACAAAACTGACGACAACAGCTGTTCCTAAGATGCCCCAGAACCATTTGTGATAGCGGTGATTACGTTTAGGATAAAAGTAATTCGTATGTGTATCACTCAGGATAATCAAAATGGCCATCCCAGAAGCATAAATTCCCGTAATGTAATTGATTAGTTGAATAGCGGTCATATTGACGACAGCCATTGGAAAATCAAGAACTTTTAATGCACCAACGTGATCAATCAAGTATTGGAAAGCAATTAAGATACTTGTTGAAACGGTGATGAAGATGGCGACCACAGCTAACAAAATCAAAAAGATTCCTAAATAATAAAATTCCTGATGTCTAGTTTTGTTCCAACTGTGATGAATTGAAGTTTTGATAGATTTATTTTCGAAAATCATTGAAGGAAGTACTAAAATCCAACGAATTCCAACGTATAAAACTATTAAATAAGCGACAATCAACAATAATCCTAATGGTAAATGTTCTTGAAATAGCCAATCGAGAATGAATTGGGGAATCTTGACTTTACTTAAAAGAGTTGAAGATAATCCCAAACTGCCAAAGGGTGTGATAATCAAAAAATATAATAGAAAGAATCCAAAAGCTTTGAAAGGTAATCCAAAGAGATTCTTACTGACACTCTTGAGATAGTCCCACCAACTCAGATTGGCGTGTGATTTGATAGCTTGAAAGCTGACTAGTAATAAAGTGAATTGCGCGAAAACCAATAATAATAGTAGAAACAGGACTAATATTAGTCCAATTACCACTAATGGTTTATGCGTAATCAGTTCTAAAGCGTTAGTGTATGAAACATAGTTGACGTTACCCAAAAAATTGATGCCGTTAGCTAAAAAGCTCAAAACGGGAATCAAGATAAAATGAATAATCAACTGAATTAAAATGATGATTTGACTGTATTTCCAAAAATAACGCCAAAAATTGCTATTTTGACGTCGGAATTCTGCTAGTATCCCCATAATTTTCCCCCTGTTTTCTACTACTAATCATACAATAATAATTCTGAAAACGAGGGCAAAAATTAAGTTTTGTGATTAGGCCATGATTTCAGTCATTAGGTGTTCCTTTAAATAATCAAATTCACCATAACCACTGTATAGGAAGGAATAAGTTTTACTATCAAAGTTAAATGAGATCCGGTTCCAACCATAATAAGTGTCTTCTTTGATGTTAGTGATTTCTTTGATAGGAATATTTTGAGTTGATGTACCTAACATCCCTTTAATTGGTCTAATTGAAAGGATGCCTTTAGAAAATGAAAAATTAGAATATCCATATGAAACTTTTTCTTCTGAATCAATAATTTCAACGTAAGCAAACATAATTTTCATCCACCTTTCTGATTTCAAAGTCAGTATAAGCTGTCGAACGCGTTCCATAGCAAGGGCTAAGTGACGGTATTTTGAAATACGTATTTGCCCGCATTAAGCGCTGACTTTCAAACAGCAAATGCTGAAAAACACTGATGTCATTTTCTGAAATCATCAATTTTTGAAAACGTTTGGCATAAACGATGCTATGATTGCAAATGTTAATTAACGAAAGGCATGCCAAAAATGGTTACTAGTGACCGTCTTATATAAAGAGGGTTTTGTTATGTCAAAAAATAAAGGTGGAAGTAAAGCCTTTGCCGCATTGCAAAATGTTGGTAAAACGTTCATGCTTCCGATTGCTTTATTGCCTGTTGCCGGACTCTTTCTAGGGGTCGGAGCTTCATTTACAGGTGAATCATTTATCAAAATGTATCATTTAGAGGCGATTCTGGGACAAGGAACATTTTTGAATCGACTACTAACAATTTTCAATGATTGTGGAAGTGTCATTTTTAATAATTTAGGTCTTTTATTCGCTGTTTCAGTTGCTTTAGGTTTAGCAAAAAGTAAAAAAGGTGTTGCAGCATTGTCAGCCTTAGTTGGTTACTTTATGATGTACGCCACGATGACCAGTGCTATCGTCAATTTTGGGGAGTTACCAAAATTAAAGAAAATCGGTGGCTTGTTGACAGATATGCTTGGCTTCACTAATACCATGAATACTGGAGTTTTCGGTGGTATTTTTATCGGTTTGATCTGTGTTTGGTTACACAATAAGTACTATCGTATCAAGTTCCCCGATGCTATTTCATTCTTTGGTGGAACTCACTTTAGTCCTATCGCTGGTGCTTTAGCTGGTATCTTTGGCGGATTTTTCATGGCTTGGTTTTGGCCATATATCGCCATGGGAATTGCTGGATTAGGTACTTTAATTGGTAAATCAGGTTACATTGGAACATTCTTCTATGCTTATGTTTATAGAGCTTTGATTCCATTTGGTTTGCACCACGTTTTCTATTTACCATTTTGGCAAACTGCTGTTGGTGGTACTGCTCACATTGCAGGTCAAACAGTTGTTGGTGCTCAAAACATCGTCTTTGCTCAATTGGGTGCTGGAACGAAAATTTCTTGGGAAGCAGCAAGATACTTTGCTTTTGAATTTCCAGTTATGATCGGTGGTTTCCCAGCTGCTGCCTTAGCTATGTATCACTGTGCTAAAAAGAGTAAGCGTAAGGATGTCAAAGGATTGTTACTATCATCATCACTAACATCTATTTTGACAGGTATTACTGAACCACTTGAATTTACTATTTTGTTTGCATCACCATTCTTGTTCTGGGCTATTCACTGTGTCTTGTTCGCCTTTTCCGCAGTCTTCGTTTCCTTGTTGAAGATTGGTGTCGGATTCACATTCTCTGGTGGCCTATTAGATATGATTTTGTACGGTATTTTGCCTGGCCAAGCTAGAACAAATTGGATAGCCTTAGTACCATTGATTTTGTTCTACTTTGCTTTGTATTACTTTGTCTTCAAATTTGCGATTACGAAGTTCAATCTAAAGACTCCTGGTCGTGAAGATGATGAAGAAGAATCTACACTTCACACTAAAGCAGATTATGTTGAAGAAAAGAAAGCTCAAGGTAGCGATAACACAAATGCTGATGGAATTCCCGCTATGATTGTTGATGGATTAGGTGGTAAAGACAATATCAGTACATTGGAAGCTTGCGCTACTAGATTGAGAGTTAGTGTTAAAGATCCCGAAATAGTTAAGAAGAATCTGTTGAAATCAACTGGTGCTGTCGGAACGGTTGTCCATGGTAATGGCGTCCAAGTTATTTATGGAACTAAAGTTTCGACGATTGGTCCAGAAGTTGAAGACTATCTAGGAATTGAGGGTTAATAAATGAGTTTATTTAATTTTAATAAGAAAAAAGATTTCTATGCACCTGTTTCAGGAAAATTAATTGATTTAAAAGATGTTAATGATGTTGTTTTTTCTAGCGGTGCAATGGGAGAAGGCTACGGAGTAATCCCTGTTGACGGTAATATTTATAGTCCTGTTGAGGGAGAAGTTAGTCAACTATTTCCCACAAAACACGCTGTCGGCTTGAAATTTGGCAAAATGGAAGTTTTGGTTCACATCGGAATTGATACTGTTGATTTGAAAGGTGACCCCTTTGAAACAATGGTCAAAGTTGGTGATAAAGTTGATCATGAGACAATCTTAGTCAAAGCTGATTTTGATAAAATCAAGGCTGCTAAAAAAGATACCACGACGATGGTTTTGATAACTAATTCTAAAGATATTTTGAAGGAATATAGTTCGTTGACTAGTTTTGATAGCCATGTCGACCATGATAGTAAAGTCGCTGAAGTAAAAGAAAAGTAGTTGGTTTTTGAAGTGATCCTCCCGTAGTCAGATTGATTATAGGAGGTTTTACTTTGACTAAATTTAATTTTGAAACAAAATTAGAAATCGTAAAAAAATATCTAACTGGAACTAATGTCTCAGATTTGCAACAAGAATATGGTATAGCTAATCATTTTAGCATTTTCAATTGGACTGATCGTTACAAGAAATTTGGTGCCAAGGGTTTAAAAGTTAGGCGGCCTGGTTATGAGTACGATGGTAATTTCAAATTGGCTGTCTTGAAGTGGAAGAAAGAAAATCAAGCTACTTATTCACAGACGGCTTTGCATTTTGATATTAGTAATCCAGGGACGATTGCCAATTGGAAGAAAATTTTAGATGAATCAGGAAGTGCTTCTTTATTTGGACGCCACAATCTTCAAAATTCTCAAGAAAAAACAATTATCGATAGATTAGAACAAGAAAATCAAAATTTGCGCATCGAGATAGCGTACTTGAAAAATTTACTCCCTAATGTTGATAATACGAACGTTTATTTTGCAGAAAAGAAGCAATGTGATGAACAATTATTAGATATAATTAAAGACATAAAGAAGCAATATAATAGTTATGGGTATCGTAGTGTCACTAAGGAACTGCAACAAAGAGGCTATTCGGTCAATCACAAACGAGTCTTGCGAATCATGAATGAAAATAATTTGACCTGTAAAACGAAAAAACATAATTTGACTATTAGTGATGGATTACTTTAATGAAACTGACTACTAGTTTTTACTGTGAGAGGAAAGATGCTTATGATTCCAAAGGAAAAAAGAGAAGCAATTATTTTAGAGAAATTAAAAGATACAAATTGGTTATCAACCAAACAGATTGCTGACCATTTTGAAATCGCCTTTGATACAGCTAGACGCGATATTTTACATTTAACGGCTACTGGTCAAGCAATTCGAGTTCATGGTGGAATCATGGCAGCTCAAAAAAATGAAATACCAGAATTTCTCAATCGTAAGCGAATTTTGTCACCGGTCAAAACTCAGATGGCCAAGATTGCAGCATCATATATTTTGCCGGGAAGATTGTATTTTATCGGTGCTTCGACCACGTTAGTTCAAGTCTGTGATTTGTTAGGTCAAATTGATACGACGATTGTGACTCATGGAATTGACAACGCCGAACATCTGATGGAGAATTCTTTGCCAAAGGTTGAGTTATTAGGTGGCATTGTTGATCGAGTGAACCGTTACACTTCATCATTGGATACGTTGGTTCGTTTGAATGATTATATTTTCGATGCTGCTTTTATCGGTGCTTCACGAATTACCGACGAAGGTGACATTACTGTAATGGGAAAAGCTGACGCCGCTATTTTGAAGAAAGCTGTCCAAAGAAGTAAAAAAATCATTTTAGTAACGCAAAATTATAAATTCACCACTAAAAAAACATCGCCTTACGTTGTGGCTAATTGCCAAGATGTTGATGTTTTGATAACTGATGAAGAGTTGGATGAAAAGTATAAGAAGTATTTTAGAAAGAGCAATGTTTACCGAGTTATTGGTGAATAAAGAAAGCTAAGACTGATTCCGTTTAAGAAATTTGGTCTTAGTTTTTATTTTTTTGTTATTATCTTATTAATAAGCAAGTTGGAGGACGTTATGAACCAACCAAAAATTGATGAAGATTATCTAACGAAAGGTTCTTTTTTGGATATTTACAATGAAGAAGATTATTTTTTGAGCAACTATTTGATTAAGGATGAATTAGTAGAGAAACAGACAATCTCTCATCCGATGATTGAACAGACTTTATTTCAACATGTGACCTTTAGTGAGTGCGATTTTGATAAGAGTGACTTGACTGATATTATTTTTAAAAACTGTGACCTCTCAAATTGTCATTTCACTGATTCCAGTTTGTTTCGAGTTAAATTTCAGAACTGTAAAATGCTAGGAACTGATTTCAATGGTTCTTACTTCAATAATATTCAGTTCGACAATTGTATTTTAGATTTGGCTAATTTGAATCAATTAACTTGTAAAGTAGTTAATTTTGGCAGTAGTAGTTTGAAAGATGTCAGCTTTAGTGACAACAAACTAAGTAAAGTTATTTTTTACAATTGTGATCTCAACGAAATGATTGTGATGAATACCAAATTAAAAGGCATTGACTGGAGTAATTGTCGTTTCGAGACGATTGAAGTGGACCAAAATTATTTGCGGGGATTGAAATTGAATCGTGAACAGGCTGCCTTTTTTGCTCAGAATTTTTTAGGAGTGAAGATATAATAAACCACTTAATAGTATATTTTGACCACTCAAGCAAATGCCCTATACACTGACAGTAAAAAATGGTGTAATACTTCTAACGAAAGGGTTTGTTGGATGTGAAAATAAAGTTAGATATTTCATCAAAGTATCAAGAAAAAGAAATCATTATTCGAGCTAACAAAAAGGATGAAGAAGTAGCTGAAATATTACGCAATCTTCAAAATATTGATACTAAATTGCACAATATCAATGGTTATTTGGATAATACGGTCTATTCTTTGTCGACACAAGATATTTTATTTTTTGAGACTAATGATCGAAATGTCTATGCTCACACCAAAGACAACGCCTTTTTGATCCATTATCGGTTGTACGAGTTAGAGGAAAATTTGCCGGATAATTTCTTACGAGTTTCTAAGTCATCAATTTTAAATGTTGATGAGGTGAAATCTTTAACTCAATCCGTTATGGGAAATTTAATTCAGTTTCGCGATAGTTATAAACAGATGTATGCTTCTCGGCGCTTTCTAAAAAAATTAAAGCTGAAATTGAATCAAAGGAAGGTCTAATTATGAGAAATAGAATCTTTTGGGGTTTGTTTTTACTGCTGAGTGCTGTCTTATTGATTGCCAGTCAGTTACATTTGATCACATATACATTTAATTTTTGGACAATTGCCGCAACGATATTCTTGGTATTCTTTTTAATCAAAAGTTTAGTTTACTTTTCTGTTTCAGGGACAGTTTTTACGTTAGCGTTTTTGGCAATTTTATACGCTAAACCGCTTGGAATTGCGGCTCTATCTGCTTGGACAATTTTGGGTGCCGCTTTATTGATAAGTATTGGATTGTCAGTGATATTGAATCCGTTGTTAGCTAAACATCGTCCTTGGATGCGTTATAAAAGCCAAGTAAAGTGGGAAAAAAAACCATTTGGTAGTTATTATGAATACAACGATGACATGAAAACTGTTGATAGTCCTGATGTAGATGTTTTTGTAAAAATGGGCAATAGTGTAAGATACGTCCGTTCGAATGACTTTCATACAGCCAATGTTCAAGCCAATTTGGGGAGTGCAAAAGTTTATTTTGATCATGTGACCGTTAATGATACAGCGACTATCAAAGTGAACGTATCATTAGGCAATATTGAGTTATTTATTCCACGTGACTGGAATGTTGTTAAAGGAATCAATAATAATATGGGAAATATTTCAGAAGCTGGTGTGCAAAATATCTCTTCTGATAGTCCTACCGTCACAATAACGGGATTGGTTTCAATGGGAAATTTGAAAATACAGTATATATAGAAATAGAGCTGCCATTTGGTAGCTCTATTTTCGTAAAACGGCAAAATATTAAAATAGGATAAGGAAAATGAAGTTCTATTTCCACAAAACGCTAAAATATTAAAATAGGATAATGAATAATATTGGTTGCGTCCTATTGGATATTTACTTAAAATTTAAAACAAGAATTCGGAGGGGCTAAAAATGGGTGAAATTCACGATTTACACTGCACTAAATGTGGTTATGGAATCAAAGCTAATACAGGTATCGGTATGCTGTACTCTCCAGAAAATGTTTTTAAAGATAAACAGTTTTTGCTGGATTTAGTTGATAATCCAAAGATTGTTGATCAAACAATGGATTTATTAACAAAAGGCTATGAAATAAATGAAAATTATGGTCATGCAATTTATGCTTGTCCCAACGATTTTTATTTATTCGATAAATTTTACTTTCAGTTAAATGGCTCAAGTAAATTTGAATCACAATATCCTTGTCCATACTGCCAAATCACTTTAAAACGACTAACTTTTGCTAAAGGAAATCCTGGATCAACCAGATTACAGTTTGTTGAAGAAACAGAGAAATATTGGCATTGTCCCAAATGTGGCAATGATGAGTTGAACGAGATGGCTTTTGGAAACTGGGATTAGAGGAGGAGATATGGAAAATTTTACTGTCTACAATGGAGAAGTTGACGAATTACCAATTGTTATTGATTTACCACACAGCGGAACGTTTATTCCTGAAGACATCAAATCAAAAATGGTGCCAGAGTTAGTTTGTCCTAATGTTGATTGGTTTCTACCAGAGCTTTATGATTTTTTGCCACAGAGTGGATTCACAGTACTTCAAAATAATCTTCATCGTTACATTACTGATCCTAATCGTGATTTGTCGATGACCAATGTAACTGGTGATTATCGTTACGAAATAGTTTATAGCCAGACGACTTTTGGGAAGCAAATTTATCAGACTAAGTTGACTGCTGAAGAAATTGAACAACGAATTGATCAATATTATCGACCATATCACGCTAAGTTGCAGGAATTAATTGATCATAAATTAGAAAAATTTGGAAAAGTCTATTTATTTGATTTGCATAGCTTTGCTGAATATCCACATGAAGATGTTGTTTTAGGTAATCATTTTGATACTACTTCGAGTGTAGATTTTAGAGAATTTTTAACCAAACAATTCAATCAAAAAGGTTACACTGTTTCGAATAATCATCCCTTTTCTGGGGGATTCATCACACCATATTATGGAGAAAATAAGCGAGTTGAATCAATTCAAATTGAGTTAGCTTATCATATGTATATCGAAAACCGATATTTTGGTGAGGAAGAATTATCTGGAGTGGATGTAGGAACCTTTACTACAGCTAAAAACAGTTTGCAGAGTATATTTATGGAAGTTTTGAATTATATTTTGTCAGAAAAAAAGTAGTATCTATTTAGAGATTTCACACTAAATAGATACTACTTTTTTAATTTTTCAGTTTATCTAGTTGACAAATGTAAACTCAAAGATTAATATAATAACCGTAGATTACAAATGTAAACAAGCAAGAGGGAAAAGGATAATGACAAAGATATTAGTTTTAATCGTAGGTTTAGCAATTATTGGCTTCATTCTTTGGTGGTTCTTCGGCAATCACGAAGTTGCCAGCCAAACAGCAGATATCGCTGATAACAAGCAGAGTGTTGATGTAGAGGTTAGCGGTGGTTATTCACCAGAAGTCATCACTTTGAAGAAGGGTGTTCCGGCAACGTTGAATTTCACTAGAAAAGATGCTTCCAGTTGTTTGGATCGAGTAGTCTTTTCCGATTTCGGAATTAATAAGGAACTACCACAAAATCAAAAAGAAGCTATCAACATCGATACTTCTAAATCCGGTGAATTTCAATGGGCTTGCGGTATGGATATGTTCCACGGCAAATTAATTATTAAATAGTAAATAAGGAGATAACAATTATGGCTGAGAAGGTACAAAAAGTTAACGTTACAGTAGCAGGCGGTTATTCACCAGAAGTAGTCAACTTGAAGAAGGGTGTTCCTGCTGAAATTTCATTTACGAGAACGAACGCTCAAGGATGTTTAGACGTCGTTCACTCAAAAGATTTAGATTTTGAAAAACAACTACCACTTAATGAAACCCAAACAGTTACAGTCGATACTGACAAGAGTGGCGAATATACATTTAGTTGCGGTATGGATATGTTCAAAGGAAAGGTCGTGATTTCATAATGACAATTACAAAGAGATTTTGGATCGCGTTGGTATTTTCTATTCCAATGTTGATTGGGATGATTTTGATGCCTTTTGGAATCATGGTTCCGGGCAGTGAATGGATTCAATTCGTTTTAACAACTATCGTTATGGCAGTCGCCGCTAGACCTTTCATTCAAAGTGCGTGGGCTTCATTTAAAAAGCACCATTCAAACATGGATACGTTGGTAGCGATTGGTACAGCCGTAGCTTATGTTTACAGTATTTATGCTATGTTTACTGGTCAAGCAGTCTTCTTTGAAAGTGCAGCTTTTGTAATAACTTTCGTCTTGTTAGGTCAAGTATTTGAAGAAAGAATGCGTAACAATGCTTCTAATGCCATTGAAAAATTAGTCGACTTACAAGCTAAAGAAGCTGAAGTCATGCGTGATGGCAAATTAGTTAAGATTCCTTTGGACCAAGTGGTTGAAGGTGATTTGATCAGAGTTAAACCCGGTCAAAAAATTGCCGTTGATGGTGTGATCACTGAAGGTAGTTCAACAGTTGATGAATCAATGGTTACCGGTGAAAGTATGCCTGTTACTAAGAAAACTGGTGACAAGGTTATCGGTTCAACTATCAACAGCAACGGGACCTTCATGTTCAAAGCCGAAAAAGTCGGTAGTGACACAATGCTTTCTCAAATTGTTGAATTGGTTAAAAAAGCTCAAAATAGTCACGCTCCAATTCAAAATTTAACCGATAAAGTTTCAGAAATTTTCGTACCCGCAGTTTTGATTTTATCCATTTTAACGTTCTTAGTTTGGTACGTCTTCTTAGGAGCTACGATTGCTAAGGCTTTAATCTTCGCAGTTTCTGTAGTAGTTATCGCCTGTCCTTGTGCTCTAGGTTTGGCCACACCAACAGCTTTGATGGTTGGAACTGGTCGTGGTGCCAAAATGGGTATTTTGATCAAGAATGGTGAAGTTCTTGAAGAAGTTAACGATGTAAAGACCGTTGTTATGGATAAAACTGGTACTATCACAAATGGTAAACCAGAAGTTACTGATATCATTGGTAACGAAAAGCAAGTTTTGTCAATTGCCGCTAGTTTGGAAGAATCATCTGAACATCCCCTAGCTACAGCCATTATGGACAAAGCTAAGGTTGAAAACGTTCAAGCTAATACTGCCACTGATTTTTCAGCTGTAGAAGGTAAGGGTGTTACAGCCTTGGTTGATAACCAAAAAGCCTTTGTTGGTAACGATAAGATGTTATCTGATGTAAAAATTGATTCAGAATTACAAGATAAAATGGTTCAACTTCAAAACGAAGCTAAAACAGTTGTTTTCGTTGGAGTTGATGATAAGATTATTGGTTTAATTGCCATTCAAGATGCTCCAAAGGCTACTTCTAAAGAGGCTATTGCCACTTTGAAAGCTCGTGGATTGAGAACGGTAATGTTGACTGGTGATAATCAACGAGTTGCCGAAGCAATTGCTAAAGAAGTAGGTATCGACGAAGTTATAGCTGACGTTTTGCCAGGTGACAAAGCTGATCACGTTCAAGCACTACAAAAAGATGGTAAAGTTGCTTTCGTTGGTGACGGAATCAATGATGCCCCAGCTTTGACAATGGCTGATGTCGGAATCGCCATGGGTTCAGGTACAGATATTGCTATTGAATCTGGTGGTATCGTCTTGATGAAGAATGACCTACGTGACGTCGCTAAAGCTCTAGAATTGAGCCGTAAGACTTTCAATCGTATCAAGTTGAATCTCTTCTGGGCCTTCATTTACAACGTCTTAGGAATTCCAGTCGCTGCAGGCTTGTTCTTCGCAGTAGGCTTGAGTTTGAGCCCTGAATTAGCAGGTCTAGCAATGGCCTTCAGTTCATTGTCAGTTGTAACTAGTTCTGTATTATTGAACAAGAGTAAGATTGAACCTAAAGTTGCATTAAATTAAAAAAACTTCAACAATGTTTATTACAAAACGTTGTTGAAGTTTTTTGTTTAATGTCTGTTTTTAAAAATAAAGAACTTAGATAGTACGTAATTTCCAACGATAGCTAAAAATTGTCCGACTAGTTTAGAACCAGTTCCGTTGGCGCTGAGGACAGAAATACCAATCCAAAGTGTCGCTGTTTCAATTAAGAACGTTAAAATTCTAGTTGCATAAAAGGCCAACATTTCTTGAAAAGCGGAGTTAGATTTGTGATGGAAGACGATAACACGGTCGACCCAAAATCCGACTTGTACTCCCAAGAACCAAGCGATAATATTAGCGACTTGATAGTTCATATGGATAGTATGGTACAAAATATAGAAGGTTCCGAAATTGACAACGACTGAAAGTAATCCCCACAGTAAGTATCTAACTAATTGCTTACTGTTACTTTCTAATGGTTCAGTTTCCGTTGAGAAGACTGTACCAGCATCATTAATACCCTCTTCGACATCATCAATAATCTTTTTTGTTGGAGTTTCTTGATCCAATTTAGTTTTCTTATTCATAAATATCTATTCTCCCAGATTGGGTTCTTTTTGAATTTTGGTCGGTATAGGATTCCGTCCTCCATAGCAACGCAAATTTGGCTGGAACGTAGTGGGCACGATTTTGAGCTTTTGCATAAGTCAAGTGCGCAAAATCTCAAAACTCGGCCTTATTCTAAGCAACAAGTTGCTAAGAATAATTTCACTACTGAGCCAATTTGCGTTGCTATTCCGGACTAGATAGTGGTTCTATCTTTTATCACTGAAGTAACAAATAAAAGACGTTATCTAGTCGGGAGTGACAGCTTTGTGGATGCTCAGTACTGAAATTTCACTTAGCGATTCATCGCTTAGTGAAAGGCCAAGCTTTAAGACAGTTCCCGGTTTTGGAATTGGCTTAAAGTTGTGCCCAGTACGTTCCAGCGTCCACAAAGCCGAACGGACGACGGCAAGGTTAATACCACCTTAATTTAAAAAGTCCAAATTTTACATATACTTATATATTAAACCTTTTTCCAGTAACTTAGACAATTTTGGTGACTATTGAAGTTTTAATTATCATTTACAACTCGACGTTTTTTCAAATATTCCTTACCGTAATAAACGCCATAACAAAGAATTAAGAAAGGAATCATGTAGAAGAGAGCTGATCTTTGGTTGGGGTCAAAGACAATCAAGACACAGGATAACAGACTCATGATAAAGGCAGCCCAAGGGACGACTGGATACCAAGGTGTCTTGAATTTTAATTCACTTAATTTGTGACCATCTTTGAGAAATTGTTTACGGAAATTGATTTCAGACAAGGCGATTGCCATCCAAACGATAACTACCGCTAGACCAGAAATTGAAACGAGGACTAAATAAACTGTTGAAGCCGCAACAACACTAGAAACTAAAGCCAAAATTCCACCGAGCATACTCAAACAAAGAGCTAACATCGGAACGTTTCGGGAGTTAGTTTTGGCATATTTGATAGGAATCATCCCTTCGTGAGCTAATGACCAGAGCATTCTCGTTGAAGCATACAGTCCTGAATTAGCGGCGGACAAAATCGCTGTAAGAACAACGAAATTCATCAAATCTCCGGCAAATGGCAAGCCGATACTGTTGAAGACTAAAACGAATGGACTTTGACTGACACCAGCTTTTTGCCAAGGAATCAAAGCTGACATGACAACGATACTACCGATAAAGAAAATTACTAAACGCAATAAGGTAGTGTGAATGGCTCTAGGAATATTTTTGCCAGGATCTTTAGTTTCACCAGCTGTCACACCAATTAATTCTGTTCCTGAGAAGGCAAAGTTAACAGTTAACATAGTTGTGAAAACGGCTTTGAATCCACGAGGGAATAGTCCATCTTTGACTAGATTCGTGAATAATGGGGCATGAGTTGTCCCTTTGATAGGTATAATTCCAAAAATAGCTAAGAAGCCGACGATAATAAATAAAACAATGGCGATAACTTTGATACTGGAGAACCAAAATTCTGTTTCGGCGAAGAATTTGACTGACAGGGCATTAGAAATAAAAATTACTGCCATGAATAAAGCACTCCACAGTCAAGTAGGAGACCTTGGGAACCATTGTTGCATGATTAATCCGGCAGCGGTGAATTCTGATCCTAAAGCAACTGTCCAAGTTAACCAATACAAAATTGCGACTGTAAAACCAGTTCCGGGTCCAATATATCTGTCAGCGTAGACATGAAAAGAACCGGTTTCCGGCATGGCAACTGATAATTCACCTAAACAGAGCATGACTAAATAGACGACGATAGCACCAATTCCGTAGGCTAAAATTGTTCCAATCGGACCTGCTTCGTGAATCGTATAACCAGAGCTCAAAAATAGTCCAGTTCCAATGACGCCACCAAGAGAAATCATAAACAGGTGACGTGACTCCATGTTTCGTTTTAGTTTAATGTGGGTATTTTCTTCATTTTCCAAGAGTAATCACCTTGTATAAAAGTTTAAATTAGAATAAAATTAAAAAAGTTTAATTTTTATAATAGACTAGATTATTTTCAATATCAAGTTGATAAAAGCCATGGAGGAATGAACATGAGTGATTTAATTGCTAAAAATTTAAAAAATAGAACTGGATTAGTCGTTGATGGAGCCATGGCAACCGAATTAGAAAAACATGGTGTCAAAGCAGATAGTGACTTGTGGTCAGCCACGGCAATGATTGAAAAGCCAGAAGCTATCACTGCGGTTCACAAGAGCTATTTTGAAAAAGGTGCTGATTTTGCGACAACGAACACGTATCAAGCTAATGTTGGCAAGTTTATGGAATTAGGTTTGAGTGAAAATGATAGTAAGAATCTAATCATTCAAGCAGTTGACCTGGCTAAAAAGGCTAGAGACCAATACTTTGATTCATTAACTGAAGCGAAACGTGCTCAAAAAGTATATCCTTTAATAGCTGGTAGCGTTGGGCCTTACGGAGCTTACTTAGCTGATGGAAGTGAATATACCGGTGACTATAATTTGACGAAAGCAGAATATCAAGATTTTCATTTACAACGAATGGAATTGTTAGATCAAGCTGGAGTAGATTTGTTTGCTTTCGAGACCCAACCTAATTTTGATGAGACCGTAGCTTTAATTGATCTATTACAAAATAAATTTAAAAAACAACAAGCTTGGTTAAGTTTTAGTATTCAAGATAGTGAAACTCTTTGTGATGGAACCTCTTTGTATGAGGCGGTAAAGTATTTTGAAGATGTTGACCAAATTTCCGCAATTGGAGTTAATTGTACGAATTTGGAAAATATACAAGATGTTGTGCGTAATATTAATCAAGTAACGGATAAACCGATTATTGTATATCCTAATAATGGTGATATTTATGATCCAGAAACAAAAACTTGGCAAAAGAATCCTCAAGCTGACACCTTCACTGACCTTGTGCCAGAGTGGATTGAAGCTGGGGCAAAATTGATTGGCGGTTGTTGTCGGACTACTCCTGAAGACATCAAACAAATCGCTGATTATTTAGTATGATTTTTTTGAATACCATATATAGTGATAGTTACTCATAAAAACACAAGATGTTCCATGTGAAACATTTACGTGCCAAATATCTGAAAAATAAAAAAAGATTCATCTTCTTTTGTATTGATTAAACGAGAGGATGAATCTTTTTTGTTATGCGTATCGAAAGGCTTTTAAAACTTAATATGCTATATTTATTTTGGAAAAATAGATAGGGGAACAATCATGGGATTAATGATATCGAGTTTCGTACTAGTTTTAGCAGCTATCATCAGTATTTTCCTAGGACAGTTATTTACCAAAATATCGGTGAGTTATATCAGTATGATAATTGGTGGAATCATTGCTTTTATGCCATTTATCAATGGTCAAATCGACAACTTTAATTCGGAAATATTTATTGGCTTAGTCGTAGCACCATTATTATTCTTTGAAGGGCAAGCGACACGGTTGAATTTAGTGGAAAAAGAAGTTAAACATATTATCCAGACGGCAGTCATTCTAGTTGTTTTATGTTTGGTAATTGCTGGCTTCGGTGTTTGGAAGATAGCTGGTATTAGTTTGCCATTGGCTTTTATCTTAGCTGCTATTAGTACGCCGACTGACGCTACCGCAATGGAATCTGTGACTAATGGGTTGAAGATTCCAAAAGATGAAGGGATTTTTTTAAAAATGGAATCGTTATTCAATGATGCTTCGGGAATTATTTTGTTGAATATGACGATTCTTTGGTATGTTAATGGTTATATCAATTATGGACAGACCGTGGTTGATTTCTTGATTTCAGCTGTTGGTGGGATTGTCTTTGGTTCTTTGGCTGCTTGGATGGTGGTGCTATTTCGTCAAATCTTGTTGCGGTCGTCCTTTAACTCTTTGAACGCCCAAAGCCTACTATATTTAATTACACCATTTGTTCTCTATTATTTAGCAGAAGAGTTACACGTTTCGGGTATCATTGCAGTTGTTTGTGCCGGATTAGTTCATAATGCCGAAGCACAACGGAGTAAGTTATTGAATGCACCACAAGTTCATATGGGATATGATTTAGTTTCGATGGTTACTGAAACACTTAATAGCATAATTTTTATCATTTTGGGATTCATGTTTGTCAAAATTATTAGTCAGGAAAAATTTTCTAATAATTCTTTTAATTGGTTGTTGATAGGTGTCACGATTTATTTAATAAGTGTTTTTACGAGATACGTCTATGGCCGATTACGTCTAAAGTTTAATAACAGATCAGCTTGGATTTTTTCATTAGGTGGAGTTCATGGTGCTGTAACGTTAGCTTTAGCATATACTTTGGCAGAATTTCATGTGAATAGGGCCGATTTTAATTTAGTATTGATGTCAGAAAGTGTTTTGATCATCTTGAGCTTAGTAGTGCCTACAATTACATTCAAATTTATTCTAGATAAGGATGTGGATGATGAAGATATAGCTCAAGAAATGGGTGAAATTAGAATCAATATGGTCCGAAAAGCTATCGATGCTGTTAATAAGATGTATTTGCCAGATAATGTTAAAGATTCAGTCATTTTTGATTTGATGGCTCAGAAACAGAAGACTCGAACAAAAGATTTTGTTAAGCAATGGATAAGGGTAGTACGGCATCCAGAATTTACTGGAGCGGAAAAAGAATTGGAAATGCGAGCCTTTATGAATGCTTTAGCTCAAGAACGGGAATATTTGGATATGATTTCGCAAAGTGAAGTTAAATATCAAGATTATGTTTTTGAATTATATAAAGAAGTTTTATTAGCTGAGACCTTAGTAATAGGGCCGACAGTTTCGGAGTAATTATTCTGTACTAGATGGCTATTCTTAATTTGATATCAATTCATCAATAGGATTTATTATGTAACTGATGATAGAGGTTAATAAATCTATCGGAATTGTTTTTTGATCGAGGTTACATTTATGAAAAAAATGAATAAGATTTTTTTATACGCATCGGTATTAATATTAACTTCAGGCATTGCGGCCGTTCCTACTGTGGCAAAAGCTGATATCAATTATGGTTTGACTAGCGTTGGGACAGCCATTGTTAAAACCAAAGATAATGCTCAATTGTACAATGATAGTGGCCAACCATTAGGTCGTTTTTTGCCCGCCGGTTCGGAATGGAAAACTAGTTTAGAGAACACCCTAGATAGTGGATCCTATTATGGTGTTGGTGCTCATGAATTTCTCAAGAGTTCGGACGTTGATTTCGAATCTTTGGATGGAAAAACAAGTTATTCAGAAGGACAAATCAGTTCCGGAAATTATGATGGAATTGAAGTAACTTCAGTCTCTGGAGCCCCATTGTATGACGAGAGTGGCAATCCATTAGGTAGAAGTTTACCTGAGGGCAGTAATTGGAAAGTAGATCTGCAAGATAATAATGCTAAAGGTACCTTTTATCGTGTAGCTACAGGTGAATATGTCAGTGCGGTAGATGTTCGCCCATATCAAAATTCACCAGTTTATTCTGAAAGTGAAATTGTCACAACACCAAGTGGAGCTCCTACACGTCTATATGATGAAAATGGACAATTGATAGGTGACCGTGCCTTAGCTCCAAATACTAGTTGGTATACGGATGAATTTACCGATATTGGTGGTGTCGGTTATTATCGTGTAGCTACAAATGAATATGTAATAGCGACCGAAGTTAAATGAAAATCCATAAATAAAAAACGAGCCCTGTTGAAGTGTAAGCTTACACTCTAACGGGACTCATTTTTGTTCTAGTACCAACTTTTACCTTCTCATAGTCGTGACGATTAATAACAAAAGTCAAAATATCATTTTCATCGGGAATACCTGTTGATTCGAGAGTATGATAGCCTTTCATTCCAGCAAAGGAAATGTTGTAGCTGTCTTTTTCATTAGGGATGTGAGATAAATTGTGTAATTTGACTGAGATTTGATTATTTAGGAAGTCGAGATTTTTGTTTTCGATGACAACACCGTTTGTTTTTTTAGAAAAAATCATTTGGAATCCTCCATTTTTTTTGATTAATTAATTGTTAAATTAATAATAGCTAAATTAATTGAATATAAAATAAATTTTGTTTGAATATTTTGAGAAGAAATCTACATAATATGTTTTGGTATCAATTTGGATTACAATGATATAGCAAAAAAGTTACGGAGGGGATTATTATCGATAAGAAAGCCTTGCGCCAACAACAAATTAAAAGATTGAGTGAGAATCAAGCTCAAACTAAAACTGAGGGATTAGAATTATTAAAAAAATTGATTGAATTGCCAGAGTGGAAAAATGCTCAATCAATCGCTACAACAGTCAGCAGTCCTATGGAAGTGCCTACAACACCAATCATACAAGCTGCCCAAGAAGCCGGTAAGAAAGTATATTTACCAAAAACAATGCCACATCGTCAAATGGCTTTTTTACCATTTACTAGTAGCGATGACTTAGTTGTCAGTAAGTTTGGGATTCCCGAACCAGAATATAATGAAGAGTTAGTCAATCAAACACCAGATTTGGTGCTTGTTCCAGGTTTAGCTTTTGCCAAAGACACCAATTATCGTGTTGGCTTTGGTGGTGGATATTATGATCGTTTCTTAGCAAAATATCCTGGAAAAACTGTAACTTTAGTTCCTTCAACGATGCTTTTCGAAACAGCTGATTGGGAAATTGATAAGTATGATATTAAGATTCAGAAATTGATTTTAGTTTAGAATTACTCGTTATATTAAATAGTTAATGAAAAAGAAAAAGCCAAGATTGTAAAATCAATCTTGGCTTTTTTGAAGGAGGTAAAATGCTTTATATAAATTAAGCCTTTTTAGTTTGACGTTTCTTGCCAAATGCAAATCCGGCAACGGTAGCCATCATTGAAACAATCATAGTACCAATAATTTGAAGCTTACTATCTTTAGCATTACCAGTTTGTGGGAATTGAGCAGCAACTTTACTTTGTGAAGTAGAAGTTGGAGTGTATCCAGTTAAAACACCACTAGCATTGTTTTGATTAGCAGCAACTGTGTAAATAGGATTATTTGAGGTCTTATTTTCATTAGCAGTTGTATTGGCAATAGTATTCGTAGCTTTGTTACTTGTTGAAATGACACTATTGTTGTTATTAGTATTTGTAAGGGTGCTTGTAGCAGGATCATTTTGTTGAGTAGTGCTATCGGTAGATTTATCATTGCCAGTTAATTCAGAAGCATTGGGGATTTCATTAGGCGAAACTACAGGATCATCTTCGGTAATATCGTCAGGGACTTCGTTTGGTGAAACAACGGGATTGTCTTCTGTGATATCGTCAGGGATTTCGTTAGGTGAGACTACTGGTGTATCGGGATCACTTGGGTCAGTAGTAGGATCAGTTGTGTTTGTGTTTGATCCATTGTTACCAGTAATTGATGTGTTCCCGGAATTATTAGTTGATGGATTTTTAGCGGGGTTAACAGTTACAGTAGCTGTTTTAGAAATAGTGTAGTTACCATCTTGCATTAGGTAAGTAACTTGGAAACTACCAGCTTTGATAGCTTTACCGTCTTTATCCAAAACTCCATCAGGGTCGGAGATCTTGGTTGTTACGTGGTTAGCATCCTTAGTGTCACTGGATAAATCTTTTGTTGTAGCTGGTGTAGCTTTATCTTGTGGAGTAGTGATAGTAGCTAAACTACTTTCGGCGTTCCATGAATCACCAACGTTCATTGTACTATCTTTGGTGTCTAGTAGGTGTCTTAAAGTGATATAAACATATGGTGCAGTTTTAGATGTATCAGTATCAGTTGCATTTGGATTAGGTGTTATAGTGACTGTATTTTTACTTGAAGTACTATAAACGTAATTACTTGTACCAATTGAACCATCAGAATTCATTAATAGTGAATATCCTTTGTCATTAACGGCCTTAGCAACTTTTTCTAGAGCTTGATCATTAACTATAATGGTACTACCAGAATATAAGTTAGATTCAGTTGAATCGGTTATTGCATCATCGAAGTTTTGATATGAGACGTCGCCCTTTTCAATAGTTGGCATAACATTTTGGATATCAGAATCAACGCCTTCATATTTAACATTTGATTGTTGTTCTGTGACGGCACCTAATTGTCCTTTAACGTCAGATAGTTTATTGGCAATTCTGAAACTAGTAGTTCTACTTGTTTGATTATCGAAATCAGGAAGGAATTTGCTTATGAGTTCATCGAAAGAGTTTCCCATATCTGAAACACCAATTTTAGATACATTAGAGTTGTTAGGATCATTAGAAACTACTTTCAAAGGAATTTTAACTGTATAAGTGGTATTAGCAGGCATGAAATTGATTTTAGAATTATCGTTTCTATCGAAATAATAAGTAATTTTAATACCGGTAATTTTTGAAACATCAAAATTTGAACCAAGTTCATCTAAATAGTTAAAAGTCAAAGAATTTGAGTCACTGATATTATTTAATGTATAAGAAATGTCAGTAGTTTCTGGTAAACCAGCATTTTTTAGCAAAGCTGTTTGCCATTCTTCTGCGTTAGTAGCTGTACTTTTGTCAATTACAATGTTAGCGGCAGTGTTTGAATTAGCAAAATATGCTGGTAAATAGAAAGTTGGAAAAGCAGCAGATTGTTTAGTATTCTCAGCTTCGGGGACTTCATCAGTGTATGTATATACGGCCGAAAGCTTATTTGCATCATTATTTTCAATAATTGTTTGACCATGGTAATCTTGAGTACCCATGGTCTCAGCAGTTCCATTATCATTACTTACTTCAATATGTCCTTGGACTTGTACCTTATGAGTATCGTCAAAGCTTGGATCTTCTTCTTCCACTGTCTTAGTTGAATTAGGATCATTAACAACTACTGGAGCGGCGGTTTCTTCATCCGTGTCTTTTGCTTTAATATCTTCTGTATTATTACCATTTGTTTTATCAGTTGTAATATCAGTAGCTGGATCAGTTGAATCGTCAGAATTTGAGTCATCTTTATTAGTATCAGTAGTACCAGTATTTAAATTATTTTCATTAGCATCGGTTGAACCAGAAGTTGAATCACCAGATGCGTTTAATGAGCTAGGAGTAGATGATTCTGATGAAGTAGGGTTGGCAACAGCACCAGTATCAGTACTACTATCTTGACCATCTACAGCAGCTTGAACATTCATGACTGAGCTTAATTGTGCTCCTAATGTAGCAACACAAATTGCTGTAACTAATAACTTCTTATTTGTTTTGTGTGTACTCATTTTCTTCATCATAATTAGTAACCCCTTTCATCTCTACAGCTACATAATAGTTCGATACTAAATGTATATACTTTCAAGATTAGAAAGAAATTTTTATAAAAAATGAAACTGTCCTTTATATCGAAACATAAAAAAAGGCATCGATTCCAATTAAAAAGGAGTCGATGTCATCTTAGGATATAGGCAATAAACTAATTTTTTTGTGTATTAATCGAAAAATGTTAGAATAATCACTCAGGTCGTAAGAGTGTCAATTCTCACAAATTTGCTTCTATTATTAAATACAACTAACATTGTATATAGGTAGCAATTTTTTAAAGAAACTGAAAAAGCAGTTATATCAAGGATAATTCCTTAACATAACTGCTTAAGCGATAAACTTATGGGTGGTCGGGGGATCGAACCCCGGACCCACGGATTAAGAGTCCGTTGCTCTGCCAGCTGAGCTAACCACCCATGTGTCTTGTGTTGATTGCTTATCTCTCTCAACCAACGAGATATATAATACCATAGGCTCAAAATTAATAGCAAGTACTTTTTTAAAAAAAGTTCAAAAAAATTAAGTTGCCTTTATGGTGACTTTGTTTTAATGAAAAATAACTAGTATAATATTCACGTCAAGGAGATAAATATATGGCTAAAAAAATTCTAGTAGTAGATGATGAAAAACCAATTTCCGATATTGTTAAATATAATTTGGAAAATGAAGGCTACGAAGTCATAACTGCTTTTGATGGACAAGAAGCATTGGACAAAGTTGAAGAGGATGATCCCGATTTAATTTTGCTAGATTTGATGCTTCCAGTTATTGATGGTCTTGAAGTAGCTAGAACTATCAGAAAAACTAAAGATACTCCAATTATTATGTTGACGGCTAAAGATACCGAAATTGATAAGGTTATTGGCCTAGAACTTGGGGCAGATGATTATGTCACTAAACCTTTCTCCAATCGAGAATTAGTTGCCCGTGTTAAAGCTCGTTTAAGAACTCAAACACACGCACATAGCGAAGAGGCAAAGAGTAGTGAGATTAAAATTGGTGATTTAACCATTCTCCCCGATGCATATACCGTAACGAAAAATGGTAAAGAAATTGAATTAACACACCGTGAATTCGAATTGTTGCATTATTTGGCACAACACATTGGTCAAGTAATGAAACGTGAACACTTGCTTCAAACAGTTTGGGGCTACGATTACTTCGGTGATGTTAGAACCGTTGACGTTACTGTTAGACGTTTGCGTGAAAAAATCGAAAATAATCCTAGTCAACCAGAATGGCTAATGACTAGACGTGGTGTAGGGTATTATCTAAGAGACCCTGATGCCGAATAAAAATTAAAAAACTGATTCGTTTTTATAAGAAGCGAGTCAGTTTTTTTGTTATCCTCATAGCTGTATAATGTAATTAAGTCTGTATTGTTTAGGTGGAAATATATTGAAAAATAGATTTGTCTTTTTACATTCGATCAACTTTAAAATCGGATTATCGTTTATTTTAATTTTGATAGTCACAATTGAAATCATTGGGGCTTATTTTGTGCGTCAGTTAGAGGATCAAAATGTTTCAAATTTTGAAAACTCGGTTGTCGTTCCTGCTTATACGCTCAATCAGATTTCAGAAAATTTGACTGACAATGATCAACATACTCGTGAAAATATCGGGAATGCGATTCAAGATTATACACGTGTCAGCACGGATATTACCGACGTGCAGGTAGTTGACCGTTCTGGAATCATTGTTGGGGCCAAGGATTCTGAAGGTAATAATATTATCGGGACACAGACTTTAAAGGATAATATCAAGCAAAGTATTAAGACTGATAAAAAGATTACGCAAATTTACTATGAAAAAGATACGGGAAGTTCCTATGAATCAATTGAACCAGTTACTTCGCCGGATAATAGTACCGTTGTCGGTGCTATTTATGTTCGTGCGTCAATGGAGTCAGTTTATACAGGCATTAATAATATTATTTTGATTTTCCTAACTGCTTCCTTAGTAGCTGGATTATTAGGAGCTGTGATTGCTATTTTCATTTCTCGTGCAATTACCCGTCCAATTGATGAAATGAAGCAACAGGCCGTCAGAATGGCTGAGGGGGACTATTCTGGTCAAGTTCGTGTTTATTCTCCCGATGAATTAGGACAACTAGCTATGGCGGTCAATGATTTGTCTGTCAAAGTTGAAGAAGCAACTGAAAATTCGGAGTCTGAGCGAAGGCGATTGGATAGTGTCCTTACGCAGATGTCTGATGGGGTTATTGCGACGAACCGTTTAGGAAATATAACGGTCATTAATGAAATGGCTCAGGAATTTTTGGATAAAGATGAAGACGCGGCTATTGGTCAACCATTAGTCGAAGTTTTAGGTATTTCTGATCAAACTAGTTTTGACGATTTATTAGAAAATCCAGATCCGATGGTTATCGAAACTAATGATAATAGTGAAGATTACGAGACTGGCGATGATAATTCGTTGATTTTAAACGCTGATTTCTCATTGATTCAAAGAAACAGTGGCTTTATCAGTGGTATGGTTTGTGTTCTACATGATGTCACTGAACAACAAAAGATCGATAGTGAACGTCGTCAATTCGTTTCTAACGTTTCACACGAATTGAGAACGCCATTGACTAGTATCAGTAGTTACATCGATGCTTTGAATAATGGTGCTTGGAAAGATCAAAAGCTCGCTCCACAATTCTTAGGCGTTACGGCTGAAGAAACTGACCGGATGATTCGAATGATTAAAGATCTTTTGAGTTTGTCGAGAATGGATCAAGGTCGTTCGAAGCTTGAAAAAGAATTAGTCAACTTTAATGAATTTTTCTCATATATTTTGGATCGATTTGATATGATGTTGAAAAAGGAAAAAGCTGATGCCAAAGAAGACGATACTAAAGTCGTTAAAAATTATCGGATTAAACGAATCTTTACTAGCAAGGATTTGTGGGTCGAAATTGATACCGATAAAATGACTCAAGTAATCGACAATATCATGAATAATGCTATTAAGTATTCACCAGATGGTGGCGTGATTACTTGTCGTTTGTTGGAAACTAATAAGCACATCATTATTAGTATTTCTGATGAAGGTCTAGGTATCCCTAGAAAAGATATTAAAAAAGTCTTCGATCGTTTCTATCGTGTTGATAAGGCGCGTTCTAGAAAGCAGGGTGGTACCGGATTGGGACTATCTATTTCTAAAGAAATCGTTGAACAGCACAAAGGAAGAATTTGGGTAAATAGTGCTGAAGGTAAGGGATCAACTTTCTACATCTCCTTGCCATTTGACCCTAACGAAACAGGAGGAGAATGGGATGAAATTTAGCCGTTTAATTGTCCAAGTGTTATTAGTTATTGCCGTAATTACTAGTATTGTCCTATCCTTCTTTATTTGGACCAATACTGCTCGTTATCAACGCGGGCGAAATATCGACGTAACTGACGCTGAGTCGAATAAAAATGAAATACCAATGAATCAAGTCATCAGTCCAACATCAGTCATGTGGCACGATGAGGACGATCAACACTTGATTTATAACAGTAATGAAAATATTTCTTTAAGTATTCAAAAAATAATGCAAGATTGGAAAATCGGTAGTCCTAAGTTAGTAACAAAGAAAGATGGAGCTTACTATCAAAAAGTTATTCAAGCTAAAAATACGATTCAAATGGTTTATCCAACCGCTATAACGGCCAACGTTTTGGGATATTTGTTGAACAATGACAGTCTCAAAGATGAGAATGGCAAACAATTTAATCGTATTTTGATTAATTTGAAAGATAAAAAAGACCAAAATATTTATTTAGCCAATGATAATAATTATGCCGTCTACAAGGCTAAAGTAAGAAATGCTTCGGCATCGCCAATCACGAAGCTTGTTAAAAAGGCCAATATTAATTTGAAGATTAGATTGGATATCATGAAACATGGCGTCTTTACTTCATATACCAATCCCATCAAATTACAGTCATATTCATATGTAGTTAATGGTAAAAAAGACGGAGAATATACGACAGCCTTGTTCGATTCGAATACTAGTGGCTTAGTAACTACCGAAGACAATGGAGTTTATAGCTATAACTATGGTGAGTCAAAGCGTTTGGTTTCGGATCATAATACCGATGAGTTGACGTTCTCTGATTACACGGATACCTCTGTACCAAAGAATCAACTAGCTTTCTTGCAACGTGGTTATCAGAAGGTCATTAATTTACAGGATTCAATTTCTAACTTGCGTTTGTATGATGCAAATTGGAAAAACAGGGATTTGACCTTTAGAGAATATGTTGAAGGCTTCCCAATCTTTAAGAAGAGCCAATTTGGTTCGATTGAAATTAAATTCAGTCGTCAAGGGAGCACTGAACATTTTGTTAATACGGTCTTAGAAGTTCCGGTTCCTTCTAATCAATCACCAACTAAATTGAAATCCACGAATGATATTTTTAAGGGAATTCAAAAAGCCGGCTTTTCTCTAAATGATATTGAAGGCTTGGAAGTTGGTTATCAGTGGGAAACAGAGGCTGATAATGAGAAAGTCGTTGACTTGAAACCAACGTATTACATCAAGATTGATGGTCACTGGAAAGCTTATGAGGATTGGACAAATCAAACTGCGGAGGAAGAGTAAATGGATTTTAAAAGAATTGAAGTTATATTCTTAATAGTATTTTTCTCGTTAGATATCTTTTTATTCTTGTCTTTTCGCAATAGTCAACAATTGGTTAGCAGTACGAGCAATAATACTTCCACAGTCGCTGAAATGCGTAAGCGTAATATAAGTTTTGGCAGTTTGGATTCGAAGAGTGGCTATGCTTATTATTTGGGCTCACAACCTAATGATGATTTGGAAGAAAATTCCAACAAACTCCAAGATCAAAAAGTAGAGTACGAGGAAGTAAACCATACTTTATCAAGTACTTTAGACAGCCCTATTTCAGTAACTTCAAGTAATCGTAAGAAGATTATGGATAAGTTTATCAAGAAAGAAAGCAACGTCTTGTACGGCAAAAATTATAAGTATGCACCACAGTTATCAACCCATTCACAAATGGTTTATGTTGCTACTAGCAATTTAGGGGATACTTACGATAAAACAGATCAGCTTATCTTTACAATTTCTAACGGTGAAGTGTTAGGTTATACTCAGACGTATATTAGATCGATGATAATTTTGCACGAAAGACAATCGATCAAGAGTGAAAAAGATGTTATTACGAACCTTTACGCTAATTCGGAGATTCCCAATAATTCGAAAATTGCTTATGCTAATTTAGCTTATACGAAATTATTGGAGGCCAAAGGTAGTACGATTTATATACCAGTTTGGTTCGTGACGATTAAGAATAAAGATAGTAAAGTTTCAACTACCAAGAGGGTTAATGCCTTCACTGGTAATATAATCAAGAGTTCAACAAATGGAGATAGTAGTTACAATGCCCAATGATGATAGTTTAAAAATCAGTGTTCTGGCTAGCAGCAGCTCTGGAAACGCCACTTATATTGAAACGCCCAAGCACCGTGTGTTAGTCGATGCTGGTCTGTCAGGAATCAAGATCAAGCGTGCCATGGAAAGTATCGGAAAAGATATCAATACTGTTGATTCACTGTTCGTGACCCATGAACATACTGACCATATCAAAGGAGTTGGGGTCTTAGCTAGACGCTATAATCTCAATGTTTATGCCAATCAAAAGACTTGGGAAGCGATGTTGCCTAAAATAGGTAAAATTTCTGAAGATGAAATCAACGTCTTTAATCACAACAAGGTTTTGTCGTTAGATGATTTGGATGTTGAGAGCTTTTCAGTTTCTCATGATGCTGTTGATCCGCAATTTTATAAGTTTTATCACAATGGTAAAGAGTTCGTTATTTTGACTGATACAGGATATGTTTCCGAGCGAGTGCAAAAAACGATTGAGAATGCGGACGGTTATTTAATGGAATGCAATCACGATGTTGAAATGTTGCGTGAAGGGATGTATCCATGGCCTTTGAAACAACGCATCTTGAGTGAAAAAGGCCATTTATCTAATGAAGATGGCGCACATACTTTGATGGATGTTATTGGCAATAACACCAAGCAAATTTTCTTAGGGCATTTGAGTCATGAGAATAATACTAAGGCTGTTGCCAGAACAGAAGTTACTCAAGTTTTGGAGGATCATGATTTTGGCGTTGGTCATGATTTTAAGATTCATGATACCGACCCAGCCGTGGCCGATCCTCTGATTGCTTTGTAAAATAAACATTTTAGTCATAAGACGTTCATAGTTTTTTCATAATTCAACGATATATTAGAATTAATAAATGTGTGGGGAAGTGAAATTGTATGAATAATGATAATCAAGACAAACCTGAATCAAGAGTAAATGATAAGAAACGTGGGAATAACAATAATAATAATCAATCCCATAACTCATTACTCAAGATGGGAATCGTTGCCTTTATTTCAGCCGCTTTAGGTGTGGTTGTTGCCTTTGCCGGTTTTACATACTTTGGTAACAACAGTTCTGATACCGCCTCAGTTGGAAATACTGCCGGCACAACGCAAGTAAGCAATACGAAGGTAAATACATCTAGTTCGATGTCTGGAGCTTATAAGAAGGTCAATGGCGCCGTTGTTTCAGTTATTAATCTTCAAAAGCAAAAGGAACAATCTAGTGACGGAGATATTTCATCAATTTTTGGTGATTTGTTTGGTGACAGTGGATCATCATCTGACAGTACCCAAGGTCAAACTGATGATAATAGCAGTAGCGATAGCGATTCTAACTCAAATTCAGATTCTTCAGATTCAAGTTCCAATAGTAATTTACAAGAATACAGCGAAGGTTCTGGTGTAATTTATGCTAAACAAAATGGCAAAGGCTACATCGTAACGAATAACCACGTTGTTTCTGGTTCTGATTCATTGGAAGTTATTTTGGAAGATGGAACTAAAGTTTCTGCTAAATTAGTTGGTACTGATGCTACAACCGATCTGGCCGTTCTAGAAATTGATGGTAGTAAGGTACCTGCCACAGCTTCATTTGGTAATTCCGATAACGTATCGCCAGGGGATCCAGTAATCGCCATTGGTTCTCCATTAGGTAGTGAATATGCCACAACCGTTACTCAAGGTATTATTTCTGCTACAAATAGAACTGTGACAACTCAAGACCAAAATACTGGTCAAGCTACTGGTGAAGCAACCGTCTTACAAACAGATGCCGCTATCAATCCCGGTAATTCTGGTGGTCCATTAGTTAACGCTGCTGGTCAAATTGTCGGTATCAATTCGATGAAATTAGCTTCAAATACTGATGGTACTTCTGTTGAAGGTATGGGCTTTGCTATTCCAAGTAACGAAGTAGTTAAGATCATCAATCAGTTGGTTGCTAATGGTAAAGTTGAAAGACCATCACTTGGTATTAGAGTCTTGGATCTTGATCAAATTACAGATTCATCACAATCAAGTTTGAAGTTGCCTGACGATGTAACTAAAGGTGTTGTAGTTTACAGCACAACTTCAGGATCAGTTGCTAAAGCTGCTGGTATGAAGAAATACGATGTTATCGTTAAACTTGGCGACAAGAAGGTAACATCAGTTGCAGACTTGCATACAGCCTTATATTCACATTCAGTCGGTGACACGGTTAATATTCAATACTATCGTAATGGTAAGTTGAATACAGCTAAGGTTCACTTGACGAAACAAACGAGTGAATAAAATGAGTAATAAATTAAAAGATCTAATCTGTGAAGTGCAATAAAAAAGTTAGACATTTTTATAAGTTTTAAGAAATCATGGATTGTTCCCTGTATTCAACAGGAGACAATCCTTTTCTTTTTAAAGAAATTCGGTCATTGTTATACCAAGTAATATATTCATCAACTAATTGCTTTAACTGATCTAAATCAAGAATGTTATACCTGTAAAGGCACTCTCTTTTGAGCAGATTAAAGAAGCTCTCGATAGGGGCATTATCGTGACAATTACCTTTACGAGACATGCTTTGCTTAATATTCATTTCTTTTAATATGTCTCTGTAGTACTTTAATTGATAATGCCATCCCTGATCTGAATGGAGGATTGGATTTAATGATGGATCTATATTTTGTTTCAATTTATCAAGTGTATCTTTAATCATTAATTCGTTTGGACTTGAACTTACTGAATAAGATAATATTTCTCCGCTGGCTTGGTCCAAGACAGCGGAAATATAGCCCCATTTTCCTTTTTGCAAGCGTACTTGAGTCACATCTGTATGTAGTACTTTTAATGGCTCTGTTTCCTTAAACTCTTGTTTTAAGATATTGGGAGCTTTCTTTCCAATATTACCTTTAAAGGAACTATAACCAGATGTATGACGCGAATAAATAGTTACTTTCAAATTTAATTTACCCATTAACCGACGTACGGTATCTGGAGAGTTTTTAAATCCGGCCTTGAGGGATCGCTTCCAGATTCTACGATAACCGTAGGTTGAGTTTGAATCATAATAAGTCTGTGTGATGAATTCCTTCAATTGGGCATATTTATCTGGCTTTTTGACTTTATTGAGACGTTCATAATATGTAGATCTTGGTAAATTTATTTTGTTTAATAGTTCAGTAAGTTTGTATTTATTAGTTAACGATTCAACTATTTTTGCTTTCTCGAGCTGTGATTGTTTTCTCTCAAGGCCTTTAGTGCTTTTAAAATATCACGATCCATTTCTGTATCATGTAATTTTGACTTTAAATCAAGTATTTCTTGTTTATATTTTTCTTCTTTTGAAGAACTTAAATGAGTTTTTTTCTTTCTTTTCGCCATTAGCGGGCGTCTCCCTCTGGGACGCCGCCTCAATCCCACAACACCATGATGATTATATATATAAATCCAAGAACTAACTTGACTAGGTGATATTTTAAAATGAATTGCGGTATCAAGACGACTGATCTCGTGTAATTTATAATATTCTATCACGGATAACTTAAAGTCTTGAGAATATTCTTTATGAGATCTTTTATTCTTTAAAGAGCTCAATCCATTAGCTTCGGCTTCGTGTACCCAATTATAAATAGGGGATTTACTCGGTATCCCATATTTTTTAGCTAAACTAAGTATCGATATTTGTCCTTCTAAATATTCATTTACCAATTTTACTTTAAATTCTGAAGAGTATTTGGTCATAAAAAAAGTGCTCCTAAAGTTGTTAGATTATGTCTAACAATTTTAGAGCACTTCATCTGATGATTAGGTCTTTTTTTGTTAGACGTTGTTTGGCATGAAAGTGTAGTGAATCATAAATTGGTAGTTTCACGATTTTTCTTGAACATTTATGAATATTTTTGAAATTTATTTCGACTTTTCAGAAAACTAATAATTAGTAGTTATCCACAAGTGATTAAAAATTGTGAATAAGTAGCTAAAAAGCCATTGAAATCACGGCATAAAAGTTTTCCACAGGGTTACCCACAGCTGTGGATAAAATTCTAATCTAAAGTATACGTTATGTATATAATTCCTATAATACTGGGAATAATAATTGTTACACAAAATTAGACAAACTTTATTTTTTTGTGCACAGTGGAATAGTCATGATAATTCGGTATTTTAAATAAATTTGGCAATAAAGGGATATTTTCGTATTATAAGGAGTAAGGAGATTTTTTTACTATGAATATTAAAATGGTTACGGTCGGGAAGCTAAAAGAGAAGTACTTTAAAGCCGGTATTGCTGAATATGCCAAGCGTTTGGGGGCTTTTTGCAAATTTCAAATAGTTGAGTGCCAAGATGAAAAAGCACCTGAAAGTTTGAGCGAAGCCCAAGATCTTAAAGTGAAACAAATTGAAGGAGAACGAATATTAAGCAAAATCAAAAACAAGGAATTTGTCATTTTGCTTGATTTGAGAGGTAAGGAGCTTACTTCTGAAGAGCTTGCCAAAAAAATTGATGACTTGTCCACTTATGGAACTTCGGATATTACTTTTGTTATCGGTGGATCATTAGGTGTCAGTCCAGAAGTTGTTAAAAGAGCGGATATGAGTATCTGTTTTGGTAAATTTACCTTGCCACATCAGTTGATGCGTTTAGTTTTAACTGAACAAATTTATCGTTCATTTATGATTATCAATCATCGAACTTATCACAAGTAAAAATTACGAAAAAAACAGCCATTTTTGGCTGTTTTTTTACTCTAAATATCTTTCATATCCTTCACGCAAAGTATCGCGAATATCGTCAGCGATAGATTTAGGAGATAGGACACGTAGAATAGTCGTTTCACCTAATAACCACAGTTTTATTCCATCCGAATAATTAACTTCGATTTCCAAAACTTTAACCGAAAATGGAAAACGATTTGGTTTATCAATGGTCTTAATAACTTTACAACTAGGAAAGATATCTTTGATGTATTCCATATAACCATAATATTCAAATTGAATGCGGGTCTTTTTACCTTGATAGCCGAAGGCCTCATAACGTGTTTCCTGACCATGATCGTGGTATTTGCTGTGATCGATTGGTAATTTGAAGTGGATTGGTTCAATATTATCCATCCAATCGATTCGAAAAGTGCGATATTCGTGTGTATCTTTGACTAAGCCGATTAAAAAGAAGTAAAGGTTATCAAAAAAGGTGTGAATCGGCAGCATTTCAATCGTTTCAATATTAGGGATTTCCGAAGGGTAACGGTCGGTATAAACGAAACGAATCTTTTGTTTGTGGTAAATGTATTGTTCTAGTTGACCCATTTTTTCGATTCGAAAACTTTCGTCGGTCAAATAATTATCAGTGATGCGTTCAGTCATAACGGATTCACTGACGACATCACGTTCTTCTAGTGTTAACATGTCTAACATTTTATTAGTCAATCGTGGTAATTCAGTACTATTTAGCGAGCGGCTCGCAATTAATATTTTAATTAATATTAATACTTGATTTTGATCTAATAAATATTTTTGTTCAATAGAATAAGCTCGACCAATTTTCTTTAACTGGAAATATTTATTGAGAACAGCACTTTTATCAAAGGCAACTTTGATTTCTTTAATTGCTCGTTGAGCGGTTCGAATAGTGATTTCTTGTTTTGCAGCGATGTCTTTGGTTTGGCATTTCTCATTTTCCAACAGTTGTAAAAATACTTCGATTGATAAATTCATTTTTGACCCCCTGAAAAATAGAGTATCATAATTGTTTAAAAATGGTATTCGTTTTTTGGGGTTTGATTTGTAAAGTTTTGGTAATGATTCTGGAAATAGATTGTTTTAAAAATTGATAATTCATAGAATAGAATTGTAATAAGAAGAGAGTCTATAAATGGAGATAGGGAAAATGAAGAATAGAACTAGAAAAGTTATCGCAGCTTCGGCTATAGCTATTATGTTAGCTCCAGCAGCACTCAGTGCTCTACCACAAAATGTTGATGCTGCAGCTGTCGGAACTGTTTCAGTTACCACACCAGTTTATGACGCAAACGGAAAAGCTACCGGACAAACTTTACCAAGCGGTAGTAGTTGGCAATTAGGTCAACAAGTTACTATTAACGGTGTTGCCCATTATCAAGTCGCAACTAACGAATACATTCCGGCTTCTGTAGTTAGAAATGTTACTGGTTCGGCCAATTCAGTTGATACAACTCAAACACAAGATCGTTGGGTGACAGATAATCCTGATGCCGGTAAGATTGCGACAGCTAAAACTACTTTAAATGTCGTTGATGTCTATGGAAATACTACTGGTGCTACTTTACCAGCTGGCAGTCAATGGAAGATCGGTAATGTATTACATGCTAACAAGATGATTTATTATCAAGTCAGCACCAATCAATATATCAATGCTCAAGATATAACGGTTACTGGACAAACTACCACAAATACAAATAGTGACCCTTATATCACCACTGATGCTCAATATGGTAAGACAGTAACTATCACTAATACTGCTAATATTGTTGACAGTAATGGAAATACTACTGGAATGACATTACCTGTTGGTAGCAAGTGGAGAATTGCCGATTTGTTATTTGTTAATGGCAAAAACTACTATCAAGTAGCCACTAACGAATGGATTCAAGATACCGACTTTACAATTTCTGGACCAGCTACTGGTTACAACGGTAGTTACATTACTGATGTACCAAATGTTGGTGGATCTGTTGGTGTAACAGCTACTAATGCTCCAGTAGTTAATGGTAGTGGAACTCCAACCGGTGCTACTTTACCAAAGGGCACTCAATGGAAATTAGGTTCAAAGATGTTGCATTATGACAAGCAAACATTCTATCAAGTCGCTACAGATGAATATGTTTCAGTCGCATACATGAATCTAGTTGACCAAACTTCAACTACAACAAATACTAATTCATCAGTTCCTACACCAAGTAATGGTTTGATTGGTACAGCTAATAAACAAATTAGAACTTACAATACAGCTACTAACGCTTATGATTTAACGTTACCTGCCGGATCAGCTTGGAAGATTTCTAAGTTGGTCGTTAACAAGTACGGTTCATATTGGGGTCAAGTTGCTACTAACCAATGGGTTTGGATCACTGACGTAACTTTGAATAGCGGTCTTAACTTGAAAGCAAACTCATATTACGAACCAGAATTTGCTACAAGCATTAATAAATAATTAAAAAACATCCTTCAATCTTTTAAAAATTGAAGGATGTTTTTTTGCCTAAATTTAGCCAATGAAAGCGATTTATAAAAGGACTGTCTAATTAGAATAATAATAACTTTATTAGAAAAACACTTGTATTTTTTAATCTTCAAGAGTATTCTAGCTATTAATTTCTACCGAGTAGAAAAAACTAGATTCAGAAAGGATGATAAGTATGAATGTTGGTCTTGTCGGTGTCACCGGCTATAGTGGCAGTGTTTTGTATGAATTACTGTTACGGCATCCCAATGTTGATAAAGTCAATTTATATGGGCATTCCCAAAAAGTAGCACAACCATTAGAAGAGGTTTTACCACAACTACGACGACGAGATAACATTTTACCTTATGATTCTGCTGATATCATGAAGAATAATGACATGGTGTTTTTCGCCACTTCAGCTGGAGTAACAACGAAATTGGCCCAACCATTTATCGAAAACGATTTTCCGGTAATTGATTTAGCAGGTGATTTCCGACTCAAAGCTGATGTCTATGAGAAGTGGTACAAAAAGCCCGCTCCTAAGAGTGAATATCTCACTAAAGCACATTATGGATTAGCTGATTTTACTAGTTCTAAGGGTTCTAAATATATTGCCAATCCTGGCTGCTACGCCACTGCAACGATTTTGGCCTTGGCTCCACTAGTTAAGTATCATCTAATCGATCCATCTTCAATCGTCGTGGATGCCAAATCTGGTACTTCCGGCGCTGGTAAGAAATTGAGTCAATCAACTCATTTCAGCCAAACAAATGAAAATCTGCAACTGTATAAGGTAAATCAACACCAACACATTCCTGAAATTGTTCAAGAATTACAAAAATGGGACAAAGAGCTACCTTATATTCAGTTCACAACAACACTTTTACCACTGACACGTGGAATTATGGCCAGTTGCTATGCAAAGGCTAAGTCAGATGTAACTGAAGAGAAGGTTCAAGAAGCTTTTTCCCAGACTTATTCAGATGACACCTTTGTAAATGCTACTGAAGGAATTTTTCCCAATCTTAAACAAGTGATTGGAACTAACTTCTGTGACATAGGTTATCAACTAAACCCTGTTACCCATCAAATCGTAATAGTCAGTGTAATTGATAACCTCCTGAAAGGTGCAGCTGGACAAGCAATTCAAAACTTTAACCAAATGTTTGAATTTCAACCAGATGCAGGATTGGATTTAATTCCAATTCTACCTTAAATTAGGAGGATTTTTTTATGCAATCATTTTTAGAAGAAACAAAAACTTATCAAGAAGTACCTTTTACTTGGCCTAAGGGTTATAAAGCTGACGGTGTTCACGTGGGATTGCGCAAAAATCCTAACAAAAAAGATATGGGCTGGTTGTACTCAGAAGTACCTGCTCAAGCTGCTGGAACTTATACAACCAACCAATTCCAAGCTGCTCCAACTAAGTTGACGAAGCAAACTATCAATCAAGATCATCTCTTGCAAGGTATGGTTATGAATACAGCCGTTGCTAATTCTGTTACTGGCAAACAAGGAATGATCGATGCCAAAAAAATGCAAAAATTAGCAGCTGACAAGATGGGAATTGATTCAAGTTTAGTCGGCGTTGCTTCAACTGGTGTGATTGGTGAAAATTTGCCAATGGATTTGATTCAAAAAGGAGTCTCACAATTAGAGCTACTCGACAACGATTTAGTTACCGAAGCAATTTTGACGACTGACACACATCCTAAGACCATTACTACTCAAATTGAAATTGATGGTAAAACTGTTACTATTAGTGGATTTTGTAAAGGTTCAGGAATGATTCATCCTAAAATGGCAACAATGCTAGGTTTCGTTGTTACTGATGCCAAGATTACTGACGGACAATTGCAACCAATTCTTAGCCAACAAGTTGATAAGACTTTCAATCAAATTACCGTTGATGGCGATACTTCAACTAATGACATGGTTGTCACGCTTGCTAACGGACTGGCTGACAACACACCGATTTCTATGGATGATGGTGCTAATTTTGAAAAATTTACGGACGCCTATAACGCCGTTTTAACTAAATTAGCTCAAGATATTGCTGAAGATGGTGAAGGATCAACTAAGTTAGTTGAAGTTAACGTTGAACATGCTGCCACTCATAATGATGCTCAAAAGGTTGCCAAAGCTATCGTTGGTTCTAATTTAGTCAAAGCAGCGATTTTTGGTGAAGATGCTAATTGGGGCCGTATCATTGCTGCTATTGGTCAGACTGATGCCGTAGTTGATATTGAGCACACGAGTGTTTGGTTGAATGATTTACCTTTGGTAGATAACAGTCACAGTGCTGATTTTGATGAAAATGTCATGAAAAATGCTTTAACTGACAAAAAGATTACCGTTTTGGTCGATTTGAATTCTGGAACTGCTACAGGGCAGGCTTGGGGTTGCGATTTAACTTACAATTACGTCCGTATCAATGCCACATACAGAAGCTAAAATACGAGGTAAAAAGATGAAGAAGATAATCGTAGTAAAGATAGGTGGTAACGCTAGTAATAAGTTACCGTCGACATTTTTTAAGCAAATTCAAACTTGGTGGCATGAAGGTAAGCAAGTTTTGATTATTCACGGTGGTGGACCACAAATTTCCAAATGGAGTGACAAATTACATTTAGATGTTGAAAAAATCAATGGTGTAAGAGTAACTGATCCGGAAACTTTAGATGTTACTAAAGCTGTCTTATTAGGACTGGTCCAACCAAAATTATGTCAAAGCATAGCGGATTTTGGGTTACCCGTAATAGGTTTGAATGCTAGTGATAATCATTTGCTAGAAGGAAAGTATTTAAATCAGTCTGAATATGGTGAAGTAGGAAAAATCACAAAAATCAATATTGCTTGGCTTTTACAAGAAATGCAAAATAAAATCGGTGTTTTAGCGCCACTTGCACAAACTCAAACTGGAAATTGGTTAAATGTAAATGCTGATACGGCTGCAGCTACGATTGCTAGTCAATTGAATGCAGAGTCATTAGTGTTATTAACCGACGTTCCTGGTGTTTTGAAATCTGGAGAAGTGGTACCTGAATTGACCGAAACATTTGCCGATGAATTGTTTCAGCAACATATTATTAAATCAGGGATGATGCCTAAGATCAAAGCATCGTTTTCTGCTTTAAAAAATGGCGTTCATCAGACTTTTATTACAAATGACTTAGGACGACCTGGAACACAGTTCCAATACGTAGAAAAATAATAATTTGGAGGAAAGATTAATGGAACATGTATTCCCAACATACGCACGTTTTCCATTTGATTTGGTAAAAGGAGACGACGTTTATTTAACCGATAATCACGATAATAAATATTTAGATTTTACTAGTGGTATTGGTGTTTGTAGTTTCGGTTATAGTAATGAAATTATTCAAGAAAATGTTCAGGCACAATTGCAAAAGGTTTGGCATATTTCTAATTTATACGAGAGCCAAATTCAAGACGATGTAGCAGGTCTTTTATGTAATGATGACCAATTAGCTTTCTTTTGCAACTCTGGGACTGAGGCTAATGAGGCAGCTTTCAAATTGGCACGTAAATATACTGGCAAATCAACGGTTTTGGCTTTTAATAATGGCTTTCATGGCCGTACTTATGGATCAATGTCATTGACTGGAAATCCAGATATTCAACAAGGTTTTGCTCCTCTAGTACCTGATGTATTATTTGCTGACTATAACGATAACAAAGCGTTAGAATTGATTGACAATAATCTAGCAGCCGTTATTTTAGAAGTCATTCAAGGTGAAGGTGGCGTTTTTGTAGCTGATAAAAAGTGGCTAACCGATATTCAACAAGTTTGTCATGATAACGGCGTTTTGCTGATTGTTGATGAAGTTCAAACCGGAATTGGTCGGACAGGGACAAAATTTGCCTTTGAACAATTTGGATTGAAACCTGATATTATTACTTCTGCCAAAGCTCTAGGTAATGGGATGCCAATTGGAGCAATGATTGGGAAAAAGAAGTTAGCAATTGCTTTTGGACCAGGAAGTCATGGAACTACTTTTGGTGGCAATAAAATTGCTATGGCTGCCGCTAAAGGAGTCCTAGAACAATTAACACCAGAATTCTTGGATTCAGTTCAGAAGAAATCAGAACACCTTTGGGATAAATTGAATACTGAAATCAAGCCTTTGGCTAAAGTAACTGCTGTGACTGGCTTAGGTTTCATGATTGGTATTCACTTGGACGAAAGTGTGCCGGTTAATGATGTGATCATTCAATTGCACGAAAAAGGGTTATTGACGCTTTCGGCTAAGCACAATACTTTGAGATTGTTGCCACCATTAGTGATGAGTGAAGAAAAATTAGATGAAGGACTTGAAATTATTAAGTCAGTATTATAAAAAAAATGTTCTTAACGTTATTAGATTGTATCTAGTAATGTTAGGAACATTTTTTATTTTGATGAAATAAATTTAGAGAATAAATTCATTGATATTTTAGACATTTCTGAAACTGAAACATTCATGTCTTGATCAAACCAATATTTAATCAGACCTGAAAACCCATAAAATAGAAAATACCATTCTGAAGAGGAAAAATTATTTCCAAATGCATGATTAGTTGCGTTAAATATTGGTGAATTTAGTCTTTTCAAAAGTCCCTTTTTCTTTAAAAGCATAAAAGAATCTTTGTGTTCATAAAGTTTAGAAAAAACTAAAGTGAATTTTTGATCCATAGATAGGTCATCAGAGGAAAAGGATTTTAATATTTCAGTCGTTATTTCTTGAAAAAATTGATCGACAATATCATAAATATCGTGATAATTACGATAAAAAGTAGAACGATTTATATTACATTCTTTACAAATTTCAGATACAGTAACTTTATCTATATCTCGTTTTTTTAAAAGTGAGAAAAAAGTTTGATTGATAATTTTTCGAGTATATCTTCTTCTAATATCCATAGATAGTTGTCCCTTTTATGCATCAGATTTAGAAATATGTTGTTGAAAACAACACGGCATACTAATTGTTGATTGTTTATTGAATATATATATCATATACTTTCAAACATTGTCTATGAAACATTGTTGCAAAAATAGGAGAAAATATATGAATTTTACTAGCTTATCACTCCCATTCTATCAATTAATTGTGGGAGCTGTTATTTATATTTGTTATTTAGGATTCGTCATGTTTGGCGGTCTTCGTAAAAAAAAAATTAAACCAATCCATTTCATCTTGATGGTAATTATATTATTTTGGGCATTAACTAAAACTTACAGTGGATTAGGTTCATTTTGGAGTAACGTAGATCTAATTGTTGTGCTTATCATAGCCGTAGCTAAAGGTATTACGTTAGGAAATAAAAAGCAAGTTAAGATGATTAATGATAATTATTATATTTGGCATGAAAAAGAGTATATCTTGTTATGGTCAGCTTTCTTTATTGGAAAAATACTATTTACATTGGTATTAAGTATTTTGTTTAAGGTTAATATACCTATATGGCACATGGTTGCATACTTCTTTGTTTATTTCACAGTAAGAACTCTTATAATTATAAAATTGTATCCTGAAGCTTTTAAAAGAAAATAAAAAATGAGTTTGGAATTTTTATCCAAACTCATTTTTTTATGCCAACAATTTTTTGTTTGACCAATAAACTAAAACAATCAAAGGCAAGGTAATCATCATCATTGGGTAGAACCACGAAATTGGCAAGAAATCACTGATCAAACCACCAGTAATTGGACCTAATGACATTCCTAAGTCGACACCGATATAGAAGGTACTGTTAGCAATTCCATGTTCGTGAGGTGAAACTACCATCAAAGCTTTAGCTTGGCAAATTGAGAACATTAAACCATAGCCGACAGCTAAACCTAGGGTACTGATAATAAGGAAGAACCAATTGGTTAAATGTGTTAAACCAAACAGTCCAACTAAGTTTCCAATTAAACTGATTTTGATAAAGGTTTTGAAAGGAACTCTATCAAAGAGGTCGCGCATTGATAATCGTAAAACTAACAAAATAACTGCATAAATTGGGAAGAATATTCCTGCTGAGACAGAGAAATGTCTTTGAGCAATATAACTAACTAAGTAAGTTTGAGTGGCAAAATATGGTAATGAAAACAGCAACAAGATTATTGCAATTGGCACTACTTTAGGTTGAACGATTTGGAGATGTTTTTTGGTTGTAGGCTTAGCGGATTTTGTTGGTAAACCACGATTGCTGACAAATTGAATAATTATTATCAGTAATAGACTACAGAAAGCAGCTAACCAAAATGATGATTGATGACTGACGTGTTTGTATAGGGAAATACTAATAGCAGGACCGCAGGCCATTCCTAAAGCATTGGCTAAACCGTAAATTCCCATACCAGCACCAACACGGTTAGTTGGTAGTAAATCGGCAATCCAAGTCGACATACAAACGGAACAAAGTGTGTAACCTAGTCCGTTGATGATTCTCAAAGCAGTAATAATGACCAAATTAGTAGTTAAACCATAGCCAAGATTAGCTAGTAGTAAAAAAGAAGCACCAATCATAGTTAATTTGTATTTGGAAATTCGATCAGTTAGATTACCAGCAATTGGTCGTAACAATAGTGAAGTGATGTTCATAATACCGGCAATTAAACCAGCAATAGCACTAGTAGCACCAATGTTCTGTGTGAATTCAGCAATAATTGGTGTAATAAGCATCGAGGACATCATATAGAAGAAACTAGCAATTAAGACTAGCGTGACATTCGGGGTGTATAGTTTTGTTTTCATAAAAATCCATCGCTTTCAAAATATATAACCTATAAACTATACAACCATGAATCACTTTTTGTAAAACTTGTTTTAATTTTCAGAAATTAATCATAGATACCTTTACTCAAGTATCTCTCGCTAGAATCTGGAAAAATTGTCACGATATTGGAGTTGTCAGGTAAGCTTTCCGCAACTCGTAAAGCAGCAGCTAATGCTGCACCACTAGAACTACCGGCAAAGACGCCCTGATTTTTAGCTAACCATTTAACGTAATAGAATGCGATGTCGTCACTGATAGTCTCAACGGAGTCAATATTTATGGAATTAAAAAATGGTGGAACGAATTCTACGCCAATACCTTCGATTCGATGATCATGTTCGACACCACCATTTAAAATTGAGCCCTCTGGTTCAACAGTAATAGCTTGCATGTCGGGATATTTTTCTTGTAGTGCCTGCGTGACGCCGACAAAAGTACCACCACTACCGGAACCGGCAACTAAGGCAGTCACGTTAATACCTTTTAAATCGGCAATAATTTCGGGACCAAGTGTTTTGTAATAAGCTTCGGGATTAGCAGGATTTCTGAATTGTAGGGGTACATAGGAATTTTCTATTTCCGAAGCTAATTCTTGAGCTTTTTTGATAGCACCAGTAATTCCTTGTGAGCTAGGTGTATGAATAATTTGAGCGCCTAAAGCCTTCATTAGGATTTGTTTTTCTTGACTGAATTTTTCAGGGACGACCAACTTAACTGGGAGATGATATTTTTGAGCTGCTAGTGCTACACCAATACCTGTATTACCAGCAGTTGGTTCAATAATTGTAGTATTTTTGGTGATTTTACCCTTTTTAAGGCCATCTTCAATTAAATTAACGCCTAGTCTGTCTTTGACTGAGCCGCCAGGATTGAACATTTCTAATTTGGCATAGATATTGACGTCATTAGGTGCTGTTATATCCAATTTTAATAAGGGTGTATTGCCGATTGTTTGATAAATATTGTTCACTAACATTTTTCCATCTCCAAAAGAGTATACAAAAAGGGTGCAGACGATTAAATCTGCACCCTTTGCACTCTGATTTTTAGTTTTACTTTAGGATCTAAAAGTAGACACGCAAATCAGTGGGTTGCAAAAGATGCAATCCACAACAACAACTATTCAAATTGAATTGATTTACGTTAATCATGTTTAGTCCTCCGTTAAAATTATGATTAGAGAATAGATTAAAAAAATTTAATTGTCAAATTATTTTTTGTCGTAACTAGCGATTGAATCAAAGATAAACTTAACGAAGGCTTCGCGGTCAACGTCTTCAAGAACTTTGATACTGTTCTTCTTTTCTGAGTCAACACGACGGTCTGGGTAAGTCATACCACGATATTGGTCGTTAGTTAATGAAACATCCATTGAATAGTTAGTGCTCTTTGTAAATAGTTCTGGGGCAATCAAACTAATAACGGCACAAGCATCGTGGATTGGAATTTTAGTCATACCGATTGAGCTTTCGTGACCGGCATAAATATCAAGAATTGAACTGGCCATAACGCCGACATGTCCAAGGTCTTTGATCTTTGAAATTTCATCCATTGTCACATAGGCTTTGTTTTCAGTTAGGTTTAAGCCAGATAGAGTAATTGGCAAACCAGAATTGAAGACGATATCCATAGCTTCAGGATCTACGTAAGCATTGAATTCAGCAGCTAAAGTGATATTACCTTGAAGAGTTGAACCACCCATGATGTAAATGTGTTCAATGTTTTCTTTAACATCTGGGAAAGTCTTCAAAAGCAATGCTACATTAGTCAATGGGGCTGTAGCAACAAGATTGATTTTTTCATCACTGTTGATGATCTTGTCATACATGTATGTAACGGCGTTATGACTCTTAATAGGATAGTCAAGACTGTTTTCTGGGAAGTCGTATCCATCCATACCAGTCTTACCGTGAACGTGGCTAGCTGTTTGGATTTCTTTAACTAGTGGAGTAGCTTGACCAGCTGCTAGTTCAGCGTGAGAACCTAAAAATGTCAATAACTTTTGAGCGTTTTGAGTAACGTAGTCTAGTTGAACGTTACCACCAACGGTAGTTACACCAATCAAATCAGCCTTTTCGGGATGTGCAAGTAAAACTGTTAGAGCAATCGCATCGTCAATACCAGGATCACAATCCATAATTACTTTTGTCATTAAATCCTTACCTCACTTTTTTAATTTTTGGGGGATTTTTTTCAAGGCGTGCACGAAACTGTGTCTTTCCAAAGTACCTAAAGTTGAAAGAATCATTTGGTCATTTTGATCCATAAAATTCTCGATAGAATCTTGCATAGCTTTAGATTTATCGGACAAAACAATTCGTTTTAAGCGTGAGTCATTTTGAACAGTGCGGCGCAATATTAAGTCGTTTTTTTCCATTGTTTTCAAAATATTAGTCGCCGTGGAGCGTCGAATGTTAAATTCTTGTTCGATATTCTTTTGATAAATATGTTCTTGATGATTGTTAGACAAATAGTGAATTATTTGTACTTGAGTTCCAGTTAGACCATATTTGTGAGCAAAGGAATTAATCTCTCGAGAAATTTCATTCGATGCAACCTTAAGTAAATGAGCCACATCACCCGTCATAAAACATCCTCCTTAGAGCTTTGTGTTACGGAATAATTATAACATCATGTAATAGTTTCTGAGAGCCAGCTTGTAGATTAGTTCACAAAAATTTACTTATTGTCATTTTATTTTATATTTTATAAAAATTGTTTGGATTACGAGAAACATTCTTTGTATTAATTGAAAAACTCTCCTATATTGAATTATAGAAACTAACATAGGGGGAAAAATTAATGGCTAAAGTTTTAATTTTAGGTGCTAACGGAAAGATTGCCCGCTTAGCAGAACATATTTTTGTTGATACAACAGATACAGACTTAAAGTTGTATCTCAGACACGCTGAACGTTTGAGAGATTTTGCAGATTCTCATACTTTAGCTGAAGCTGTCGAAGGTGATGCCACCGATACAAATAATCTAGCTGATGCTATGAAAGACGTTGATATGGTATATGCTAATTTAGCTGGCGATAATATCGAAACTCAAGCACGTGCTGTTGTTGAAGCAATGCATGCAGAAAAGAAGACACGCCTAGTTTGGATTTCAACATTAGGTATTTATGATGAAGTACCCGGAAAATTTGGTGAATGGAATAAGAAAGTTTTAGGCGATTACATCACTAACTATGCTGCAGCTGCCAAAGTTATCGAAGATTCAGATTTGGATTACACGATTATTCGTCCAGCTTGGTTAACCGACAAACCAGAAGTTGATTACGAAGTTACTCAAAAGGGTGATTCATTCAAAGGTACTGAAGTTTCAAGAAGATCAATTGCTCAAATCGTAGTTGATATTGCCCAAGATCCTGACAAATATAGCCGTGAATCAATTGGTGTTAATAAACCTAATACTGATGGTGACAAACCAGCTTGGTATTAATTAATTTAGAAGCGTCGTTATAAAGCGAAGCTTCTTTTTTTGTGCTAAAGTTTAATTTGAAATCGGTTGCAAGAAGGAGAAAATAAATGGTTAAAAGATTAATTAGTGCTAATTCTAGTGAAATGTTAAAGATGAATGGAAAAGAACTAAAACAAAGTATCAAAGCTAGCGAAGGTCGAGTTGTTTTGAGCGAAAATGTTGTTGTCCATGAACCCTTGGATGGTATTACGACTTCAGAAATGGCCGCAGCTTTTGGAGCAGATATGATTTTGTTGAATGTTTTTGATGTTTTCAATCCTTTAATTTTGGGACTTTATGAAGGAGAAGGAACACTTGCCACAGCCAAAGTTCATAACGATGGTAAAACGATTAAAAAACTGCGAAAACTAGTTGGTCGGCCAATTGGTGTAAACCTTGAACCAGTTGATCCTAATGCTGATATGTTGGAAGACCGTTTAGAAATTCCAGAAGGACGAATGGCTAGCGAAAGAACACTACAAGAGGCTGAAAAATTAGGCTTTAATTTCGTTGTTTTGACAGGAAATCCGGGTACTGGGGTTACGAATGAGCAAATTGCTAAAAATATTGTTACTGCTAAAAAGGTTTTCTCAGGGTTAGTAATTGCTGGGAAGATGCATGGTGCTGGAGTTGATGAAGCGGTAGTTAGTGAAAAAGCCGTTGAGCAATTTCTCGAAGCAGGTGCAGATGTAATTTTGGTTCCAGCAGTAGGGACTGTTCCTGGTTTTGATGAAACTGAATTGAAGAAAATCGTAAAATTAGTTCATCAATCAGGAGCTTTAGTGATGAGTACGATCGGTACAAGTCAGGAGGGTTCAGGCAGCAGCTTTATTCAAGATATTGCTATCAGGAATAAGATTTGTGGCGTGGATATTCAGCATATAGGTGATGCAGCTTGGGGTATTCAATCACCAATTGAAAACATCTTTGCTCTAAGTAAAGCAATACGTGGTGAACGTCACGCAATTGTGAGAATGTCACGTTCAATCAATCGATAATTCAACATTTATTAATCGTTATAACGTTATTTTACAAATAGAATCAGAATACTCATTTGGAAAAATATTTTCGCTTACAATGAAAACTTATTTTTGCTAATGATGACTCAAATCTTAAATAAAAACTATTAATGATCAAGAAGAATTGAGCTGTTTAAATATAAAAGTAGTCTTTCCATAATCAATTTGGTATATAAATTAAATGTAAACGCTACCTTTTATATATCCTGTAGAGACGGCAATATATGACATTTTGTATATTATTTTGCCTAATAAAGTGGAAGACAAATTTTTGAAATTTTAATTAAATATATTTAGAAATACTCAAACAAATTTATATAAAATATTAAGTTAGTCAGGCAATTAGTATTGAGAAAATTAATTAAATCAAGTTGAAAAAGCTAAAAAAATTTCAGAAAAAACTTACCAAATCAATTTTTTTCTGGTATATTAACCTACTGTTGTAACAAAACGGAGGTAAATATGAGTAAAACTCAAAGAATTAATACAAAACCTCTTCATCCGTTACTCGCATTGATGGGTGTTCTGATCGGTGGATTCGTTGGTATGTTCAGTGAAACATCACTAAACATCGCTCTTCCATCTATTATGAAAGCTTTTAATATTGAAACAGGTACTGCACAATGGTTAGTTACTGGTTATATGCTAGTAATTGCGATTGTCTTGCCACTTTCAAGTTTATTGACTAAACACTTCTCAACTAGGGGATTAGTTAGATTTGGACTTTGGGATTTCATCATTGGTTCAGTTGTTTCAGCTATTGCCGTTAGTTTCCCAATGCTTTTAGTCGGTAGAATGATTCAAGGTATCGCTACTGGTATCATTTTGCCATTAATGTTCTCAATTGCTATGAGAATATTTCCACCTAATAAATTGGGTGGAGCTCTTGGTATGGCAGCATTAGTTATTATGTTTGCGCCAGCCATCGGACCTACAATTTCTGGTATTATTTTAGGCGCTTTGTCATGGAGATTCATTTTCTGGTCATTCATCATCTTCTTGTTGATTGGATGGGCCATCATGGAAAAGAATCTAACAAACGTCTTTGAAGTTACAAAACCAAAAGTTGATTGGCTAGCAATTATTCTTTCAACAATTAGTTTTGGTTTGATCGTCTTTGGTATTAGCTTCTTAAGTTCAAACATGGCAGTCGCCTTGATTGCTCTAGTAATTGGTTTGATTTTCTTAGTCGTTTATATCAGACAACAACTTCATGCAAATGTTCCAACTTTGGACTTTACAGTTCTAAAGAAACCTGAATTCGTTACTGGTTCTGTTCTAGTAATGATCAACTTTGGTATCACACTTTCAGCAATGTACCTATTGCCAATGTATCTTCAAAATGGTTTAGGTGTCGCCGTTGCTTTGACAGGTATTATTATGTTGCCAGGTGGAGTCATTAACGCGGTTGTTTCATTTGGTGCTGGTCGTGCTTACGATAAAATTGGTGCTAAGATGATGTCACGTCTTGGCTTCTTGATTTCAATCATTGGTTCAGCAATGTTCTTATTCAGTAATCAAAACAGTTCTATTGGTTACATCATTGCAGCCCACATTGTTTTGATGATTGGTGTTCCACTAGCTATGTCACCATCACAAACTTATGGTTTAAATTCACTAGATGCCTATCAATCAGCTGATGGTTCAGCTATTATCAATACTTTCCAACAAGTTATTGGTGCGGTTGCTACAGGTATCGCCACAATTCTTTTGAGCACTGGTCAAAGTACTTACTTTGCAAATGGTGGACATTCTGCAAAATTAGCATTTACTAATGGCGCTCACTACGGATTTGTGTTTACATTAATATTAGCTGTTTTTGGATTCTTATTGGCATTCCGTGTGCACAATAAGGCTAAAGAAACAGTAAGTTCCAAACAAGCAGAAACTTCTCCTGAAAAAGGCGAAAATACTGTAACTGAATAGACTAGTCGCAAAGTTTTTCAGTAAAAAACAATTGATACAAAAAAGAACTGATCAAGATGGTAATTGATTAGTTTTTTTTATGCCATGAATGTAAATTTGAGGTTGAAAAATATAACCGATTCTCTTATAATAATAGGGTTAATAAAATAAGTTAAATGTAATAACGGGAAGGAGGGTTTTTTAGATGTCACAAAATACACATAAAGGTATGACTGGCCACCGCCGTCCTGTAAACCAAAAAAATGGTGCAGAAAAACGCGCTAACACACAAGCTGTTCTTGACTTCTTGAAGAGCCGTGAAACAAAAGAATCAAAATAATTAGTAATAAATAAGAGCTGACGGAAAATCCGTTAGCTCTTTTTTTATACGGTTGTAATTTTATTACGGCCATTTTGTTTTGAATGATATAAAGCTTTATCGACACGTGAATAAAAATCAGTTATTGAAACATCGTGAGGACTAATTTCTGAAACTCCAAATGAAGCAGTGATGTTAATGTCGTTTTCTTTGAGGTGTATTGTTGTTGAATTGATAGCTGAGAAGATCTTGTTAACAATATCAGTCGTTTCTTCAACCTTGTAGTTAGGAAAAATGACGTTAAATTCTTCACCGCCAGTTCGGTATAACTTAATTTTAGGATCACTTTGTTTGAGTACTTTTTGAACGATTTGAACGACTTCTTTTAAAACCGCATCACCAGCTAAATGACCATAAGTATCATTGATATTCTTGAAGTGATCGATATCAAACATCATCATGGTAAATTTGGTATTAGGTTGATTGTCCTCTTTGAAGATGGCTCGAAGATCAATGTCAAAAGCATCGTAATTAAAGGCATGTGTGAGCCGATCATGGGTAGCATCTCTGAATAAAGAGGCTCTTGATTCTAGGTCAGAGAACAAGACAGCAATGTATCCAATCGTAAATAATTCCATAACGAATAATGAAGTTAGTTGATGAATAAACATAGGATTACTGATGTTAAATTTAATTTTGGCAAAAAACCAATAAAGAGATCCAAAGATGACACTAGCGATTAAATATTTGAAGAATGGAAACTTGTTTTTGGTGTGATTTTTAATATAGTTCAAAGCTTGATAAAAGACGATCAGATCAAATGATAGACACCAAGATTCCCAACTCGTTAGCGCTGAATTTAAAACCATGAATGCTAACAATATCAAAGGGAAGAAATAGTAATAATAGTGTTTGTTGGCACTGAGAATCACTGTATAGAAAATAACTGAAATTAATTCAAAATTAATATAGATCCAAGAATGCTGTACGTTTGTAGCCGTTATTTCCATATAAAACAGAAGCGACATGATGTAAATGACTCCCAAAGCAGCTCTTAAAGAATAGGAATCATAATGAACCGCCATCTTATTGAGAAGAACTTTGATACCGGAGAATAATACTTGGAAAACTAAAAAGGCTCCTAGGATATAAAATAGACTCGGTAATAACGAAGACACGTCTAGAAATGAACTAGTTAACAAATATTAATTCCTCCTCTTTATGATATATAACAATTATAATTGTATTTACATAGAAAATTAACAGTCAAACCAAACAAAATATCCTATAAAGAGGCGAACTCTTTATAGGATATTTCTTAGTCCAAAGTTTCAGAACGATGTAATTTAAATGTCAAAATAAAGGCTACAATCAAGAATCCCAAACAAGCTAGGAATCCTGCTTGTATACCAACGGATTGATTGACTGTACTGCCAGTAATGATTTTGTCGGCCATTGTGATAACGGCAATGATAATCGCTGTTCCAAAGGAAGCGGCAATTTGTCTGAGTGTATTGAAAGTTGCTACACCATCGGACAAATATTTCTTAGGTAAGGCACTCAAGGCTTGAGTTTGAATAGGAATCAAGATCAAGACTAAACCTAACTGACGAATCATTTGCCCTAACGTTAACATTAAAACTGATGCATTAACATCGATTACAGCCTGCATAAAGGTACCAAAACAGTCAATTAAAACACCAGTAACAACGATACGTCTAATGGGATATTTATCGAATAGACGGCCACTGACGGGTGACATGAAACCAGTTAAAACGGCACCTGGTAATAAGGCCAAACCAGAAATTAACGGACTCTTGTGTAAAATATTCTGAATCATCAATGGTAGTAAAATCGTATTTCCGTACATAGTCAAAACAATTAACATATTGATGGTTGTAGCGACTGAGAATTGTGAATGTTTAAAAATTTCAAAATTAATAATGGGACTATCAGCTTTATTTTCCATAATTGAGAAAATAACAATTAGTATTAAACCGATGGCTGTGAATCCTAAAACGTTGAAAGATAGAAATTGAGATTGACCAATGTTTGAAAAGCCAGTTAAAAGGAAGAGTAATCCTAAACTGATCGTAATCAAACTTGGAACGTCGAATTTGGGATTTTCACTCGTTTCAACTTGTGGTAGTTGAAAAATTGATAACAGTACGACCGCAATGATAAATGGCAAAATCAAAATGAATAAGTATTGCCAAGGGAAGTACTGTAAAATCACACCTGACAAGGTTGGACCGATAATAGGAGAGAAATTAAAGGCTAAGCCAATAATCCCCATAACGGCTCCTTGTTTGTCTCTAGTAGTGTATTGCATCGCTAGGACGTTAACTAAAGGCATCATCATTCCAGTTCCGATAGCTTGAATCATACGACCGATGATAACTAGCATAAAGGTGTTAGCAATTGCCCCAAGGATTGTTCCGACTAAGAATATTGAACTAAAGGCAATAAATAGATGCCGGAAAGAGAATTTCTTAATAAAATAGGCACTCGTTGGAATCATAATTGCGTTGACCAACGTGTAGCCATTCGTCAACCACTGTACAGTAGAAGAGTTGACATTAAAGACGCGCATAAAAGTAGGTAGAGCTGTGTTCATCAAAGTAGAGCACAAAACACCGAAGAAGGTCCCGAAGACCATGATAAATAGTGATTTCTTAATTTGTTTTGACAATTTAGTGCTCCTAATCTAAAAGTAGTAACTTATTTATTCTAGTTATTTAGATTGGGCTGGTCAAACGCTATTTATTTAATTTTTCGTAAACATTATGTGGAATATTTTGTTCAAAGGCTTCTTGATACGTGATGACATAAGTACCCTTAGTGGTTAATTTCAAATAGTGACCTTGTTTTAATTTACCCATACCAGTGAACTTAATGGGATGTTCTTGACCCTTTTGATCATAACTAGGTAAAGTGTAATTGTAATTACCATAACCATCTTCGTCAACTGCTTTGGCATTATCGATTTTGACGTAACGTGGTTCTTCTTTAACCAAAATATTAAATTGGTTGAATGCTTGACCAGCTGCACTCGTATTATCTTTGAGACCCACACAGGCCCCTAAATATCCAATTACTAATAGAAAAATACCCAACAAAAAAACTCTTAAAAAACTTCTCATTTGAATTACCTCCTGAAAAGTATCTTAAGAGTTTTTTGTTTTTTAGGACATTTGATTCACTTACATTATTCTTACAGATCTGTAAGCTTACCACCAATCGAAGTTAAGGGTGTAGTCTACAATCTTGTTGAATAATTTGGCAATTAATTCCATCATAGTCAAACACCTCCAGTAACTATTCTTTCTACCTATATTATAGTTGCTTATGAAAGCGTTATCAATAATTATTAACCCCAGATTTCATCTTGAATTGATTTGACGAGTTTTAATTTAGCCCATTCTTGATCTTCGGTCAAAACGTTGCCTTCTTCAGTAGATGCGAAGCCACATTGAGTTGATAACCAGAGGCGGTCTAGTGGCAAATATTGACTAGCTTCTTTGATACGATCGATAATGTCTTGACGATTTTCTAGTTCACCAGATTTAGTAGTCAAAAGTCCGAGAACAACTTTCTTGTCGCCAGAAACTTTAGCTAGAGGTTCAAAGCCACCAGCACGTTTTGAGTCGTATTCGAGGAAGTAAGTGTCGACATTTTCTTTAGCAAAGAGTGTGTCAGCGACGGGACCATAACCACCGGAGAAAGCAAAATCTGAATGATAGTTACCACGACAGACGTGTGTGTTGATAGTTAAATCTTCAGGCAAGTTTTCGATAGCTTTGTTGTTAAGGTTCAACAAGATATCTTGAATACCGGAGTTAGCATAAGCTTGTCCGTCTGGAGTTGAAAGAAATTTGTCATCTAAGAACAAGCCCCATGAACAGTCGTCTAATTGGATTACTCGAGCACCTTCATCGTAAAAGGCCAAGATAGCCTCGTGATAAGCTTGTTCGATATCTGAATAAAGGTCTTCGATGTTAGGATAAAATTCTTTGATCTTATCGTCGTTAGTTCCACGAATGAGTTCGATATAAAGTTGTGATGGAGCGGGGATAGTTTGTTTAGGTTCGATATCCAAGTTGTCAGTCAATGATTTCAAATAATCGAAATGTTTGATGAATGGGTGAGTATCTTTATTAAATTTGATTTTTCCAGAAAGGATAGCTGTGTCGTCACGAGTTTCTTCATGAGCAAAATGATAACCTTCGCCGTAATGAATGTGATCGATACCTTCAAAGCCCCAGAAGAAGTCAAGATGCCAATAAGAACGGCGGAATTCACCATCAGTAGCGTAATCTAAGCCAACTTTGACTTCTTTGTCGACTAAGTCCTTTATTGCCTTATCTTCAACGGATGTAAGTTCTGCTTGAGAGATTTTTTTGTTGTTGAAATCCTTACGTGCTTGTTTTAATTCTTCCGGTCTAAGAAAACTTCCTACATGTTGGAATCCGATTTTATTTGCTGTTTTTACTGTCATATTTATTTTCCTCCTGAAATTGCTTATTTAATTTTTAGTTGGTGGTAGTGAAAAGAGTTAGGAGTTTAAAAATACAAGGAATACGGAAGCTAAGGCTTCCCCATAACTGTCTCTAAGTGGCATAGCCACAAAGAGACAGTAAAAAAAATCGCCCCTACAAAACAGACCTAAATCTGAATTGTAGGGACGATTTCCCGTGATACCACCCTAATTTATACTTTGCTTACACAAAATACCTCAACGACACTAACATGTCCGGGATGATATCGCATCCTTGCGTACCTTTGGCTTGCACCTAGGTAAGACTCCAAGCTCATCTTCAGTTAAACTTTCGTTCCGCCTTTTCACCATCTAGCGGTCACTCTTCAAACTACTCGACAACTTACTCTTCTCTTCAACGTCTAATAAAATTAAACAAGTTTTAATTAATTGATTGGTGATTAATCTACACCTTGATTTTTAGTTTGTCAAATATGTTTTAAAAAAAGCTTATCGTTATAACGATAATTTAGGAGTTCTTAACTATGTCACTGGCCGTCCAAGTCAAGGTACCAGTGTATTTTCCCATTTTAGAATTTCCACTTTGTTTTAGTAAAATTCCTGAATTGTTATTCCATTTTTGAGAAATATCATCAACTTTTATTGGATCGTGACTAGTTTGGTCATCAGTTACGAAAGTTGGAGCATCGGTTAGTGGATGAATAGAATTTTGTTGATCAATAAAAACTGGTGAACCATTAAAAAATTCTTCGCCATTTTTTAGAGGAGTGGTGGAGACACTTAAAGACCAAGGCTCACGAAAACTAGTTATTTCTAGAATAAAGTTAGTTTTACGATGCAGAATTTTATTAGTATCGAAAATATTAGTGTCGGAAAATTCAATGTTTTTTGAAGTTCTAATTTGCAAGATTTTATTTTGTAAGACATGTACGGTGAAGGTCTGCGGAGATGTGGAGATATTGTCTTTATCAGTGACAAAAACCGTAACGGGAACGTCAGTCTGACTAGGAAAGAGCGACCAGAAATCAACTTTTGAAGCATCATTATCGATTAATTCACGTAGGTCAATCGTATTTTCTGAAGTATCAGAATTAGAATTGGATGGTAACTCTTTCGTAAAAATATGACTGCCTACTTTGAATGTGTACTTGATTTTATCTGAATCATAGAAATCGTGTTTGTCGCTGTAAGTTAATTCAGGATTGATATCGAGTGTGGCATTCTCTTGTTTGAATAATAAATTTTTATCTGTCAGTGGTTTCAAAGACATCGACCAAGTAGGATTATATTTGATAATAAAACTAGGTGTTTCAGTAGAACTGATATTGGTATCACCGACGAACTTTGCTGGTTGTTTAATAATATCTAAATCTTTCCCCGTTGTATTATTAACAGTTCCATTGAGCGTGATTTTAGCAGTGCTGTCATTTGTATTGAGGGGAGAACGCAAGGTGTACGAAATATACGTTTTATCAGTTGCTAAAGAGCTTGCAGGGATGCCTTCAATCATGCCATTAGCGTAAGTGATGGTTCCAATGTTGTCTTGAGCATCGGGAGTTAGTTTGAAGTGCTCCGGTAAATTAAAATGTGCTTTGATGTTGTTCCAGTCGGCATTTCCTTTGTCATAATTCAATTGATAGTTAAGGGCTACTTTGTCACCACCTAAGACTGTTTTATCGGTCGAATCCTCAGTGATAGTTTTGTTTAGATTTTGATCAAAGATTGAACTGGTGGCGTGGGCTTCTACTAGAGATGGAATGGATTCAAAATCGACTAATTTGCTAGCTACAATTCTAGTTTCTTTTGGACTTGGTTTGTCACTATTCGCACCGGTAAAACCCCATAATACGGTATGTTGGCCACTAGCCAAGTGAAAAATATCAGTATTAACGTCTACTGAGTGTGAAATACTTTTGTTGAATTGACCACCGGTATTTACTGGATTCAACGTACCATCTTTATCTTTGTCATTAAAATAATAAGTGGCTTTACCGATTGTGCTGCCAGCTTTTGGAGGAGTCCAAGTAAAAGTCATATGATGCCAATCAACGTTTTGATTATGTGAATCAGTACCGTCAATTAAGGAAGCCGTGGTGTTTTCCGTATGAAATAATGAGTAAGTTTTTGTAAAAGGACTATAAGTATCACTATTGGATGTTCCAGTGACTAAATTTGTTAAATGATAGGAGTTGGGATTGGATGGAAAAGTAAAAGAAATGTGACCGAATTGTCCGGAATAAGCCCCTAATAAGGTGTTGTCTGGGAAATCACTCGGTGCAGCAATACTAGTATCTACGGTATCAAACGCATTTAATGAGTAATCTGCATGTTGATAGACTATGAATGGATATCTCCAAATACTACCAGTCGAATAGGTTTGAAAGGCTGTTGGAGCATCTCCTTGTGAATTAGTCACATCGTTTTTTTGCGTATCAAATTCAATCGCTAAACTATTTTGAATAGCGCTTTTAGCAATTGTAGTGGGATCGTCAAATTTTGTAGTATAGTAGTCAATTAAGCCAGAACCATTGGCTTGTGTTTTCGTAGACCGGTCGTATCCGTCAACACCTAAAGCTTGTCCTCCTGCACCTAATGCAGCTTGTTTTCGACTATCATTTTGTAAAACTAGGGCCATCCCTTGTCCGTTAAAAACATCTGATCCTTGGTCAGATCCGAAATATAACCAGGCTGAAATTGTTTGAGGATAGCGCAAATCAATATAATTTTTAATATCATCGCGCCCCCATAATGCACCATAAGTAGAATAACCATCGGCTAAATCTAGGATGTAATTATTTTTTATTGAAGCAGAATTAGTCTTGAAAGGATTATGTTCTCCATAAGGAGATGGTTGAGTAACAGGATAGAAGTATTTATCGATATCAATTCCTTCAGGTGCAGAAGCGATAGCACTGTTAGTATCCGCCGAGCTAGTAGAATAATCGTTTGAAACATAAATGAGACCTATAAGAATAGTTAAAATGAAAAATAAAACGTATTTTCTCATTACAAACAACACTTCCTTTAAAAGAATTCTCAAAAAGGCGATGTATATACGATATGAGTATAGTCCATTTGTACACATTTAAACTATTAATGAGTATTATTTATGTAATTTAAATATAAATAAAATAGTGATTAAATGTATTATTTATAGAATTAAATTTGTTGTATAAAAAAACACACCCTTTAGGATGTGCTTGCGAATCTATTTATTAGTATCAACGATGTTGTCAGGCTTCAAACCTTCAATTAATGATTTGTTAGAATCAAATGAGGTTGTGATCATATTGTGAATGGCTGTTTCTGTATAGAAGGCACTGTGTGGAGTAACGATAACATTCAAACGTTTAGCTAAATTTCTAATTTTTTCGTTAGGGATGTTGTCGATGCTAGACCATTTCTTACCAAAAACGGAATTCTCATTATCGATAACGTCTAGCCCGGCTCCGGCAACTTTACCACTGTCTAAACCTTTAATTAAGGCATCAGTATCAACCAACTCTCCACGGGCGCAGTTGATAATGTAGACACCATCTTTCATTTGTTCGATAGCCTTATCGTTGATCATATATTTGTTGCTGTCGAATAATGGTACGTGCAAAGTGATAATGTCAGCTTGCTTGTACAATTCTTCCAATGTATCAACGTATAAACCTTGTTTTTCAATTTCAGGATTGTGGTAAACATCATAAGCGACAATCTTGCAACCAAATCCCTTTAGAATTTGCATAACAACGCGACCGATGTGACCAGTACCGATGACACCAACTGTTTGTTCACGGTATTCTTTACCAATTGTAGGTGCCCAAGTAAAGTTGCCGTCTTCAATTTTTTGAGCAAATTCAGGAGTACGACGGAGCAATCTTCCCATTAATAGCACTGCGTGTTCAGCAATGGCATTAGGTGAGTAAACTGGTACGTTTGTCAAAGTAAAACCAAAATCGTTAAGATCTTGGAAATTGAAGTTATCAAATCCAACGTTACGGATAGAAATATATTTGATGCCTAAATTGTGAAGTACTTCAAGTGCCTCTCTTGTATAATCAGCGGTTTGAAGAGTAACTACACCGTCAGCACCTTCAGCCATACGAGCTGAGTCAGCAGTCAGCATGTTGTTAGTGAAGCCCACTTCGACATCTGGGTTTGCTTGTTCCCATTTTTTCAAAGATGGTTCTTCATCTTCACGAATTCCATAAGCAAATATTTTCATCAAAAAATCCTCCTTTAAGCTATACACTAATTAAAGCAGAATTTATAATTTGGTTCAAAAAATAACCAGTCAAAATGTGTTAAACACTTTGACTGGTTATTGGTATTTTTAGTCCTCTGAAATATCGACGGGGAATTTCGGAGTTTGATTATTTAGCATTTTAAGATTGTCATTCAAAGAATCAAAGACCATATTATGAACAGCTGTAGTTGTGTAGAAGGCTGTATGTGGAGTTATGATAACATTTTTGCGGTTAAGTAGAGCTTGGAATTGAGGATCTTTGACGTCTTCAATCTTGTCGAATTTCTTTTGGAAGACATCATTTTCACTTTCCAAAACATCCAAACCGGCACCGCCAACTTTGCCACTGTCTAAGGCTTCAATCAAGGCATCAGTATCAACCAAGCCGCCACGAGCAGCATTGATAAAGATAACACCATCCTTCATTTTAGCAAAAGCTGCCTTGTCGATCATGTGAACATCACGTTTTGCCAAAGGTGTATGTAGCGTTATAATGTCAGCTTTTTCCAAAACCTTATCCAAAGAATCAACGTAGATTCCTAAATTTTCTAGGTATGGATCAGGTTTAATATCATATGCAACTACTTTAGCACCGAAGGCGAGCATCAATCTGGCAACGACTGAACCGATGTGACCAGTTCCTACAATACCAACAGTTTTACCATTGATTTCCTCCCCGATTGTAGGGAACCAGCGGAAGTCAGCATTATTGAACTTCTCGTCGAATTCAGGCACACGTCTTAACAAACGTAGCATCAAACTAGTTGTGTGTTCAGCGATGGCGTTAGGTGAGTAAACGGGAACACTCGTCAATGAAAATCCGAAATCACGGAGGTCCTTGAAATCAAAGCCGTCCAAACCAACGTTACGAACTGAGATTTTACTAATGCCAAAGTCGTGTAACTTTTGCAAGGCCAAGCGAGTATAGGGTTGTGTTTGCAACATTACAACGCCGTTATAACCCTTTGCCAAATCAACTGTCTCTTCAGTAACAATTTTGTTGGTATAGTCGATTTCAACATCTGGATTAGCGTTTTCCCATTCCTTTAGGTAAACTGCCTCGTCTGGTCGAACTCCGTATAGAAAAATTTTCATAGCGATCCCTCTTTCATATAATTAGAAAATATATATTAAATTAGTAAAATTCTAATAATTTAATTGTTATTAAGTTTAACGCAAATTCTGACAAATGAAAGGGGAAATTTTAAATTATTTAGATAATTCTAGGTTTTGAACCTTCTTTTCGAGTGCTTCAACGTCAAAATCTCTTGAGAATTCGGCTAGATGAACTAAATTACGCAAGAAGTCATGAGTTTTAGCTTCGTAGTGATATTTCAAGCCTAAGTCATAAATGTAGCCGTTGATGTAGTCAACTTCAGTGTTACGACCTTTGGACATATCTTGATACATTGAAGGGTAGTGCAAAGGATTGCTGACGCTACTTACGAATTGAACGGACTCCCATTCTTCTTCGCGAGTATTGAGCAGGGTAATTCCCGCACGCTCGCAAACGTCGAAAGCTTCGTCAATCAACTGACGACTGAGCTTCTCTGCTACTGGTGATTGAATGAATTCACCCATTTGAATTTCAAACATCGTACAAAGTGTATTGACAACTGAATTGAAAATAACTTTTGCCATCAAAGTTCCCATGAAATTGGTCGTTAAGTTAGGATTAAGATTAGCTTGTGTGAACTCATCTTGAATTTTCTTAGTCATTTTGTCCGGTTTTTCGGTTTCATTTGCCATGTTCATACTACCAGCACCTTTAGCACCGATGAAATCAACATCACCAGGGCCATTCAAGACTGTACCAATCAAAGCTGTGGCACCAATGACGTTTTGTTTGTCGAAATATTGATTCAACTTGTCAATGTGTCCCATACCGTTCATTGGTGAAACCACATATTGAGATGGTTTAAAGGCATGTGCCGTTCGTTTCAAAGCATCAGCCAATTGCATTTGTTTAGTGAAAACGACCCAAACATCAGGGTCACCAGTGTATTCTTCGGGGGAGTAAATATTGACGGGCACCAAGTGCTTATTCTTGTGATCACGTGAAACGAAAACACCGTTTTGCTCACGAATCTTGTCAATTTGCGGTTGCCAAATTTCGACAAAATCGACATCGAATCCAGCTTCCTGTAGAAGAACTCCATAACGCAAACCCATAGCACCTGCACCTAATACTGCATATTTCATAAATACCGCCTCCAAAATTTTTTGTGACTGTATTATTAGACGAATATTAGAGAATGTCAAACTAAAATTAATCATTTTTAATTAATTTACGGTGCATTTTTTGAATGCATTATATAGTGTGTTTTATCAACAAAAATTATTAAAATAAAAAATATTATTTAAGCAATTGACAATTGATTGAACAAATATTATTCTAAATACAATTTAATTTTATTCTAATTTGAAAAGAGGCCTTCGCTATGTATACTATTTTGATTATTGTCGTCGTGATTATTTTGCAGATCAACTTGGGTCAAGCGTTGCCTCTGGTGAAAAACTAAGGGACACAAAAAGGGCCGCCAAGTTGATCTATTTCGACTTGGCGGCCCTTTTTTATTTAAATATTATTCTGTATCATAACGATTCAAGACGTAGATTGCTAATACAACAATAACTGCACCAATAATTTCGGGTAGGTTTACAGCATAGTGTAGGAAAATCACACTCAAAACTAGAGTTGTGAATGGTTGTACAGCATCAGTGATACTAATGATTGCGGCCGTTGTGTATTTAGTACTCAAGACCATCAACAAGAATGCGGAGACGGTTCCTAACAAGATAACTGTCCCAATTCCTAGAATACTAGCAGTACTCATCTTAGGTGGATTGACCCAGATAGGACTGAAGAAATTAGAGATAATTCCTGCAATCAACATACCCCAACCGGTAATCAGAATTCCGTGATATTTAGCGATAAGGGATTGTGGAATAACAACGTATAGAGCGGCTGTAATACCACTCCCAATTCCCCAAAGTACTGAAACCATTGGAATTGATAAGTGACCAAGATCACCACGAGTAATCATTAAGACTACACCGATCAATGCCAAAACAAAGGAGATGACATCAACACGAGAAGTCTTCTTTTTCGTGAAAAGAATCAAACCAATCATAATGAATAGTGGTGATAGATACTGCAAAATGGTTGCAGTAGAAGAATTACCGGTTTTAATGGCATGGAAGAAGGTGAACATATTAGCTAACAAACCGAAAACGGCAAATGAAACTAACGTCAAAAGATCTTTCCAATTCTTAAAAACAGCAAAGAACTCTTTGCTTGGTAAAACAATTAAGCCAACGGCTAATAAAATAATTCCGGCTACGGTAGTTCTAGTTGCGATGAACCACATAGCTGGGATGTTCAAATTCTTAGCAACGACTTGCAAGACAGTTCCGGATACACCCCAAAGAGCAGACGCACAAAATGCTAACCAAAATCCTCGGTTAAGAGTTTTCTTGGCCAGTTTTTTCCCTTCGTCCATGAAAAAATTCCTCCTAAAAAAAGCTAATAGCAATATTATACCTGTGAATAAACGATTTTGACTATTGTTTTTTTTATATCATGACGTTTGGCACGTAAAGGTATGGAGAAATTTGTTGCTATTAGGGAATTCATTCAAAATGGTATATACCTTATTTATTTTATAGTGATAGCGTTGACTTAATTATTCCAATGAAATTTTGATGATTTTTACATCATATGATCCTTCAGGGGCACTGACTGAAACTGTGTCGCCGACCTGATGATTTTCCAAAGCTTTCCCAATTGGTGAGGCAAAGGAGATTTTGTTTTGGGTTAAATTAGCTTCTTGTTTTCCTACCAATTGATAAGTAACTTGGTCGTGATCATCCAAAAATTCAATCGTCACGAATTTACCGATATCTAAGAGGTCGTTGTCAGCAGGCAAAACTACATCAGCGTATTGTAACTGTTTGTGTAAATAACGTAGACGGCTCTCAAGGTGTCCTAAATCACGTTTGGCACTAGAGTATTCGGTGTTTTCAGAACGGTCGCCTAAGGCAGCAGCGGCAGCGAGAATTTTGATTTTTTCGGGTCGGCTGGCTTTTAAATCTTTTATTTCTTGTTCGATAGCTTTGTAGCCAGCAGGTGTCATTTTATTAAAAGTTGGTTCCATTTTTAAAACCTCGATTTAGTTGTTTTAAATCCAATGTAACACAAAAAAGGCACCTTCCAAAGAAGATACCTTTTAGTAATTGATTATAGATTTGCATCCATATTAAATGTAAGTTTTGAAAGATTGATTCCCTTAGTATAAAGTTCACCAAAGAATTTGTGAGTCTTTTCTTGCATTTGTTTAACAACTTTTTGGTTACGGTCAGTTAAGAATTCAACTAATTCGTCGCCAGAGTAGTTAGCAGCCAATTTATCAGTTTCAGCTACAGCTTCACGTAGTTCTTGACGAATTTCTGTTAGGTAGTCGATATCGTCTTGAATGAATTCTGTGTAGTTTGATTCAACTAGAACTGACAAAGCTTTATACATCCAATATGCATCCTTGAAGTTGAATTCAAGTGAAGCATCATTATATGAAGGATCTGTTTCGTTCATATTAGTATAGAAAGGAATGTATGGTGTAAATGTTGGGTAACCGATACATAGCCACATGATAGCAGCGTATTCTTCAGGAACGTCATTTCTGATTTGAAGAACGTGTGAGTTTTGAGTTCTGTTCAAACCGATTGGACGGTAACGGTGTTTGTCATCTTCACTAGCATATGGGCTGAATGGATCAAATGGTGTTTCGTTATAGTGTGAACCTAAAACGTATTCGATATCATCAACGGAAATCTTGTGATCTGTCTTCATGATGAAAGGTAATTCACCATCTTCTGGATCTTGTTGGATTTCTGGGTTGAAGTACTTTTGACCAAACCAAACACGTGGTGTGTTGTAGTGGCGGTCTTTAAGGTTGTCTGTACCGAAGATGTGTCTGAAGTTCCAGCCAGTTTTGTCAGTGTTCAAGTGGTTCTTTTCAACAAATTCTTGAATTCCTTCTGACCACATGAATTCGTCAGAGTTATTGAAATCTACTTGTTGAATTGAAACACGGTTAGCACAAACAGCATAACTGTCATCAGGAATTCTTTGGGCTACCCAGTGGTGACCAGTAACGATTTCCATGTACCAAACGTCATCTTTATCACTGAATAGAACAGAGTTACCAGCAGGTGAACCGAATTTCTTGATCAATTCACCAGTACGTTGTACAGCACCCTTGGCTGAGTCAACATAAGGTAGGACCATACGAACGATAACATCTTCGTCCATACCATCTTTAACTAATGGGTCAAAAGCTAAGGCACGTTCGTTACCATAAGTACTTTCTGTGGCAGACATAGCAACGTTCTTACCATTAATACCACTTTCGTCGTAGTAACCAAACTTCTTGTAGTCAACGTTTGGAACGGCAGGCCATTTGTAGCCATTTTCAGGAACTTCTGATTCAAAGCCATTTAACCATGACTTAACCTTGCGTCCTTTTTTGCCGTTTACGGCAGGGTTCAATACGAAGCTATGTGGAGCTACCGCAAAGAAAGTGTCGTCGTTTCTAGCAATCATTGTTGATCCATCTAAACTGGCGTTTTTACCAACTAAAATAGTGGTACAAGCGTCATCCAAATGATTTTTCTTCATCTTTTCGAATTCCTCCTATTTGTACTGGTTACATTCTATCATATAAATGTAAGCAGTATCTTCAAACTTATTCATATTGTAATCACGAATATATGGTATAATTTTGATAAATTAGGAGGGTGTAATGGATATAAACACGAACGATAAGGAAGAATCATTCCTTAAAAATCTGTTATTAGGCTTTCAACATTTGTTAGCAATGTATTCTGGAGATATTTTGATTCCAATTTTAATTGGTGCTTCACTAGGATTCAGTGCTAAAGAAATGACTTATCTAATTTCAGTTGATATTTTTATGTGTGGGGTTGCTACACTCTTACAGATTAAACGAACACCATTGACGGGTATTGGTTTGCCAGTTGTTTTGGGTTCAGCTGTCGAATATGTAACGCCGTTACAAAACATTGGGCATCACTTTGGAATTGCCTATATGTATGGTGCCATCATCGCTGCTGGGGTTTTCATCATGTTGATTTCCAAGTTATTCGCTAACTTGAAAGACTTCTTCCCAACAGTAGTTACTGGTTCTTTGATTACTTTGATTGGATTTACTTTGATTCCCGTAGCTTTCCAAAATATTGGTGGCGGAAACGTCGATGCCAAAGATTTTGGTAGCTCGACGAATTTGATTCTAGGATTTGCAACAGCCTTGATTATTGTGATCGTAAGTATTTGGGGTCGCGGTTTTATCAAGCAAATCGCTGTTTTGATTGGTATCGTTGCAGGTTACTTACTTGGAATTGGAATGGGAGAAATTGGTTTTAAGACTGTGGGTACTGCTCATTGGTTCCAAATCCCTCAACCATTTTACTTTGCAACACCTAAGTTTGAATGGTCATCAATCGTAGTTATGCTTTTAGCTGCTTTGACTTGTATGATTGAATCAACTGGTGTTTACTACGCATTGGCAGAATTGACTGGTGATGATTTGGACAAGAATGACTTGCAAAGAGGTTACGCCTCAGAAGGTTTAGCTGCTATCTTGGGTGGTATTTTTAATACGTTCCCATACTCGACCTTCTCACAAAATGTGGCGGTCGTTCAATTATCAGGAATTAAGAAGAATAAACCAGTTTATTTCTCAGCCTTCCTATTAATTATTTTAGGTTTGATCCCTAAGGTTGGTGCGGTAGCTGAATTGATTCCTAATGCCGTCTTGGGTGGTGCCATGTTGATTATGTTTGGTACCGTAGGTATTGAAGGAATTAAGATGCTATCACGTGTTGAAATGAACAACAATAATATCATGATTATGGCAGTTTCAATCAGTTTAGGCTTAGGTGTAACAGTTCAACCAACGTTATTGCACTTCTTGCCATCAACTGTTCAAACTATTTTGAATAATGGTTTAGTAGTCGGAAGTTTTTCAGCAATTATTTTGAATTTATTGCTAAATCCGAACAAAAAGACGAATTAGCAAGTTTTGAAACTTTCAAAGCATAAGCAAAGTTTAGTCATATTTTCATCACATTTGGTACGTATACTTGTCGATAAATAAGATAAGTATACGTATTTTTTTTAGGATTCTTTCTGAATTAGTTAATGTAGGATTCCGTCCTCCATAGCAAAGAAAATTTGGCGAAAACGTTGTGGGCACGATTTTGAGCTTTTGCATAAACCAAGTGCGCAAAATCTCAAAACTCGACCTTATTCTAAGCAACAAGTTGCTAAGAATAATTTCACTACTGAGCCAATTTTCTTTGCTATTCCGGACTAGATAGTAGTTCTATTTTTAGTTTTTCAATCACTTACAAGAAATGATAAATAACATTATCTAGTTAATTTAAGAAAGAACCTTTTTTAGCCAAAGGAGTGAAAAATATGAATGAATATAAATATATAAGCATTGTTATTAATAAGTTTGATCTGCCATTTGAAGTAAAATTAGCCACTTTGGATGAAGGAGCGATTAATAAAGAATTAGTTGATGAGACTATTGATAAAATTTCTGAAAATGTCCAACAATATGATAGCCTGTTTTCATTAGAGAACCATGATTCGTTATTGTCACGTTTCCAAGATGGAGAAGAGACAGCTTTGATGACTTCAAAGACTTTTCGTGAAGTTTATGAACAGACGATTACCGCTGAACAAATGACCCATCATTACTTTAGTTCTTACTTTAATGGAAAGTATGATCCAATCGGTTTGTTGAATGGTTGGATGATTGATCAAATTTTTAACCGGTATCTACTATCGCTATTGAGTGACGAAGGTATCGATGGTGTATCACTACGTTGTGGTGAGGATGTCCGGTTAGCCAGTCGTCCTAATATTGATTTTAGATGGCGTATCGCAATCAAAGACCCTAAGAACCTCAACATCTTGTTAGCAACGTATTTTTTGAAGAATGGAGCTGTTTCAACTGCTAATGAATTGCATAGTTTACGGAATGAAAAGAGCAACGTTGAACAGGTAACTATTGTTGGCAATAGTGCTGTGGATGCTAATATTTGGTCATCAGCTGGATTGTCGGCCGGGATAAAGTTCTCTGAGTTCATCACTAAGTACCATTTGACAGGGATGATAGTTGATAAGTATGCGGGCTTAGAAAACTTCCGCGATGGCTTTTCTGATAAGATTCCTTTACGGAAATGAACTGTATAACGTCGTTATATGGTTCTTTTTTTATTTAAAAATTCTATCTTTGGTCATAAATAATTCATATCTCATTTTTATAATTTTATATATAGTCAAAGAAGATTTGACGCTTGATATAAATGAGGTACGTTATGAAAATCAAAAAATACTTTTTCCCTAATATGATAATTAATCAAATGAATGAACAATTTAAACTTGAAATAGCAACAACTAAAAATAATCAGATCCTAATGGAACAAATGAAAGCAGCTCGTCAAAATGTTGAGCAATTTTTAATTGAGATTAATCAACGATTTTCTCCGTTTGCTTATGATTCCTTAGTTTCGAGATTTCAACGAGGAGATAAGACACCGTTACAAGAGTCAAGTGACTTTGCGATGATTTATAATTCAACGGTTTTAGCAGAGCAAATGACAGAAGGAATTTATACGCCATACTTTGCTGGTAAATATGATCCTAATACTTTGGTGCAGGCATGGGCGCTAGAACAAGCCTTCAATAAATATGTAACGCCGTTATTAGAAAATTCTGATATCGAAGGAATTTGGTTGAGTAATGATAAACAAATTAAAGTTGCCACTAAGCCAGAATCTGATTTTAAATGGGCAATTGATATCAATGACTCTACCAAAGAAGAGCCGCTGACAACTTATTACTTGCAAAATGGTGTTATTGCGATGTCTGAGAACGATTTTGAGTCAGTCCACATGAATCTTAGTGATATCAAACAAACGATTGTCATCGGTCAAAATATTGTTGAAGCAAGCGTTTGGGCAGAAGTTGGTCTTTTAACAACTATTTCCAAGTTTGTAGGTTTCGTAGAAGCTTATGATCTATCTGGTTTAGTAATAGACAAAGAAGAGATGCCATTAACCTTTAGCAATGGAGCAATAGAAACTAATGAAAAGAAAATATCTTAATATCAAAAAAGGAACCTCACAATGTAGATTTTCTACATTGTGAGGTTCCTTATTTTTGTCTTATTAAAATGAGATTACTTTAGTCGTCCCATTGTTCAACTTCATCTTTGTAACCATCAGGGTTGCCACTCCAGAAGAAGCCACCATACCAGAGACTTCTCTTGTCTGTGTCAAAACCGTTGATTTCTTTCATGTCGGCATCACTTAGTTCAAAGTCGTAAACATCGGAGTTTTGAACGATTCTTTCCTCGTGAACTGACTTAGGAATAGTAATAATGCCATTTTGTAAGTCCCAACGTAAAATAACTTGAGCGACTGACTTGTTATATTTGTCAGCAATCTTCTTAAGTCTAGGATCACCTAGAACTGAACCACCGCCAAGTGGAGACCATGCTTCAAGATGAATGTTATTTTCATCACAGAAATTCTTGATATCAACTTCTTGGCAAAGTGGGTGATATTCCATTTGGTTAACTGCTGGTTTGATTGAGCAGTGTTGAAGAATATCCTTTAATCTTTCAATATTGAAGTTAGAAACACCAATAGCACGGGCTTTGCCTTCTTTATAAATGGTTTCCAAAGCACGCCATGTTTCTAGGTAAGTTCCATCAACTGGCCAGTGAATCAAGAGTAGATCTACATAATCAGTTTGTAGTCTCTTTAATTGACCTTCGAAGTTGTCGAGTGTTGATTGATAACCTTGGTCACCGTTGAAGATCTTAGTTGTTAAGAAAATATCTTCACGCTTGAGACCGTTGTCTGCAAAACCTTTTTGTAATCCTTCGCCCACACCAGCTTCATTACCATATTGTTTAGCAGTATCAATTGCTTTATAGCCGTGTTTTAATGCCCATTGGACAGCTTGGGAAGCACCAGAATTGTTGACTTTCCAAACACCCATACCTAATTGGGGCATTTTAACACCATTATTCAAAGTTACAGTAGAATCTAATTTTAAATTCATGTCTAACTAACCTCCTATAACTATAATTTTAACTCAAATATTAGTTTGATACTTGGAAATAAACTGTGCATTTGGTATAGTTCAATTGTATACGCTATCATAAACATGATTGATATATTGCGGGAGAAGGTTTTTTCTAAATGGAAGAAAAATTCACGGATATTAATGAAGTAAAGACGAAAATCATCAATTTAGCAGCGACTCTGAATTTACCTAAGGGGACAGAAGCGTTTATTAGTGATGTTCATGGCAACTACGATAAATATTTGAATATCATTCGTAGTGGTGCCGGCAACATTAGTCGTAAGGTTGGAGAATTGTTTAACGGTCGTTTGACAGTTCCTAATCAACAGAAATTGGTCTGCTTAATTTATTATCCTGAAGATATTTTGAAAAAAATCACCCCCGATTTGAAAGGCAATGATTTAGAGCAATGGTATATGGATACGACAAATCAGATGATTGAAGTTTTACGTTACGTTGCTGAAAAGTATCCCCAAAATATAATCGATCAATCGCTTGATACGAAATTTTTGGATATTTCTGAAGAGTTAGTTTTTGGCGATTTAAGAGCTGAAGACAAGCGTCAGTACTATCGTGAGATGGTTAAGCAGTTAGTTAAATTAGGTTTAGCGGATGAATTTATAATTTCTCTTTGTCATGCTATTCAGAAACTGGCAATTGAACGGATTCATATTGTTGGTGATTTGTATGATCGTGGTCCTCATCCTGATAAAGTTATTGATCATTTGACTGAAACGTGGCAAAATTTTGACTTCGAATGGGGCAACCATGATGTTTTGTGGCTAGGAAGTATGGCTGGTTCGAAGCTGTGCATGATGAATTTAATTAGGATCAGTGCCCGTTATCACAATTTGAAATTGTTGGAAGATGTCTATGGAATTGATCTGACTTCGATGGTTAAATTTGCGACAAATCGTTACATGCCTTTGCCAAATTTTGAACCAAAAGTAGCTTGGGCAGGAATGACTGATGAGGAGAAGAATGTCGATAATTGTATTCAACAAGCTGCGGCTATAATTCAATTTAAGCTTGAGGGACAAGCAATCAAACGCCGTCCAGAATTTGAAATGGATGACCGCTTATTATTAGATAAATTGAGTTTAGATAAACGAACTATAACGATTGATGGCAAAGACTATCCAATTGAGAACGGCTGTTTCCAAACGGTTAATCCGGCTTCTCCATATCAAATTACTAATAGTGAACGTGTAGTTTTGATAGATTTAATAAATCAATTCATTCAATCAAATAAATTAAATGAAGATATGTGGTTCTTAGCCGATAATGGTGGAATGTATCTTGAACATAATGATAATTTGCTGTTTCATGGGTGTATTCCAGTAGACCAAAAAGGTAATTTATCTTCTATTGCCATCGATGGAAAAGCTTATGCAGGAAAAGAACTTTTAGATTATAGCGAGTATATTGTCAAAGATGCTATGAGACATCCGACAACGGCTGACTGTTTTAATTCAGATTTTATTTGGTACCTCTGGGAAGGGAAAAAGTCGCCATTATTTGGTAAAGATAAAATGACGACTTTTGAACATTATTTTATTAATGACAAAGAGGCTCAAAGAGAAACACCTAATCCATTCTTTGATTTATGTGATGAAGAATGGTTTGCTAACAGGATTTTGAGGGAATTTGAACTAAGTACTCGCGGTCATATCGTCAATGGTCACACGCCGGCTGACGAAAATGCTAATCCTGTAATGGCTGATAAAAAGGTCATTGTAGTCAATGGGATGTTCGATGCTAAACGAAGCTCAAAGATTGGTGGTCATACCTTGTTATACGATTCCTATGGGATGCGTTTGGAAACTTTGAAACCTTTCGCTAACAAAAATAAATCGATTGCTGAAATGTCAGACGTCGTGATGGATAAAGAAATTGTTGAACACTCTTCGGAACGTCGAACAATAAAAGATACTGATTATGGGAAGAGTATCCAAAAGCAAATAAAGTATTTACGTAAATTTATTAAGTGAACTACATCGGCACTAAAGTACCGAGCTTCTAGGAACATTCCATACTTGCCAACTAGTATCTCAACCAGTCGGTAGAGGCTAGAACTATTTTACTAAGGCTTGTTCCAAGCCATTGTTCAATATATTTTTACTTGCATTGATATCACGATCATGATGAATACCACAACTAGGACAATCCCATTCTCTAATACTTAACTTGTGTTTACCATCATCGTACCCACAGTTAGAACAGATTTGACTAGTCTTGAATGGATTAACAACCAGAAGTTTCTTACCGTACCATTCACATTTGTATTCAAGCATCAATCTTAATGCTCTCCATGATTGATTAGCGATGGCACGTGATAGTTTATGATTACCAAGAAGATTTTTGGTTTTCAAATCTTCAATAACAATCAAATCATTATTCTCAACTAATTCACGAGTTATCTTATGGAGATAGTCTTTTCTTTGATTAGCTATCTTCTCACTATATTTAGCTACCATAAGTTTAGCTTTCATATAGTTTGAGTATTGTTCTAAAGGTTTTGGATCAATCAATCCAAATTTCTTTTTATACTGGATATCTTTTAGAGCTTGCGTACGTCGTCTGGCTAATCGTTTTTCCCAATAGTGTTTCTTTTTAGCAAGTTTCTTATCAAATCGGATTGTCTTATATTTACTTCCGTCTGAACAGATTACTAGGTCACAAACGCCCATATCAAGGCCGACAGACTTGTTTGTCTTTGGTAATTGAGTAATATCTTCATCAACCGTAAGAATGGCGTAATATTTGTTAGTTGATGATTTACGAATAGTTACGTACTTGATTACACTAGGGATAGCTTTTTTGTTCTTATACTTCATTACTCCAAGTTTAGGTAATTTAACGTAAGAATCATCGATAATTTCTATGTTTCTATTAACAAATTTAGATTGATAGCTTTGTTTTGGGAACTTCTTACTTTTGAATCGTGGGAATTTACGTTTTTTACTAAAGAATCCCTTGTACGCTTCAAATAAGTCTTTATTAGAAACTTGTAAACTAGTACTTTCAGCTTTCTTTAGCCAAGAGTGTTCTTTTTTGAAAGTTGTTAAAATATAGTTCAAATCAAATGCTTTCAAAGATTTTAAATCTGGATTATTTTCATGGCGTTTGATCATCATATCTAACATATTATTCCAAACAAAACGATTAGCGCCAAAGTTGTATTCAATAAGTTCCTTTTGGTAATCATCTGGATAGATATGTAATTTAATACCCTTTAAGACCATATGAACCCCCTCCTATGATTTTGTATTGTAATTATATCACGTTAGGGGAACATATGTTTGCTGAAACACCTAAAATTGCATAATTCATTGATTCATCACGGCAATAAATTACCGTGTTTTCTCAATTGGCGATTTTTATAAAAAAGCGACTTATATCTTAAAAATAGATTTTTCTTAAGTTAGGTTGGTGATATGATTCCGTCCTCCATAACAAAGCAAATTTGGCTGGAACGATGTGGACACGACTTGGAGCCTTTGCTAAGCCCAAACCCGGGCAAAGTCTTCAAGCTCGGTCTTATTCTAAGCAACAAGTTGCTAAGAATAATTTCACATCTGAGCCAATTTGCTTTGTTATTCCGGACTAGATAGTGTTTTTATTTCTTATATCAATAAATTAAAAGCATCTACTTAGATAAAGTGTGCAGCATGTGATACGCACTTTATCTAAAGTAGATGCTTTTTAGTAACCAGAATTAAGCATTTCCTTTTGCTTTTTGATCCCTTTTCCAGTCATCTTTGTCATCGTCCCAATGTTCTGACAAGGCGTGTTTTGGTAAAATCAAGTTCAAAATAATACCAACAACTGTAGCTACACCAACACCAGTAAATTGGAAACTGCCGATTTGTAGATAAGCATTACCGATACCGATAACTAGGATAACTGAGGCAATCATCAAATTACGTTTTTCGTTGAAGTCGACTTTGTTATCAACTAGGATTCTCAAACCACTGGATGAAATAACTCCGAATAATACGAAACTGATACCACCGATAACTGGTCCAGGGATTGTTTGAATCAAGGCACTCAATTTACCAATGAATCCAAACAGAGCAGCGAAGACAGCGGCTCCGATAACAACGTAAACACTGAAAATCTTATTAACAGCCATAACACCAATGTTTTCACCATATGATGTTACAGGAGGACCACCTAGAAAGGCGGCAACGATTGAGGCTGTACCATCACCAGCTAGAGTTTTATGAAGACCGGGATCTTTGAAGAAGTCACGACCAGTCAATTCGTCTAGCACCATGATGTGTCCCAAGTGCTCTGCCATCGTTACGAAGGCGATTGGTGCAAAACTCAAGATAGCACCCCAATAAATTTTCTTAGGCATGTAGTTAGCAAACATAACATCAAAAGCTGGTAATTTGAACCAAGGTGTAGAAATAACTTTTGAAAAATCAACGATACCTAAGGCAACGGCTAAAATATAACCACCGACGATACCTAAAAGAATAGCAATATTACTCCAAAATCCTCTCAAAACCATGTTCAAAATAACAGTTAAGAATAAAGTGAACATAGCGACACCAAAGTAAGTTAAATCGTAGTGAGAACCGTTCATCATGGCATTGTTAGCGGCACTTCCGGCAACTGACATACCAATGACGATAACGATTGGTCCAACGACGATAGGTGGTAAAGCTTTGTCGATCCAATCAGAACCAATGAAGCCGACGACCAATGAAACAATCAAGTAAACCATACCAACGGCAATGGTACCTTGGGCGACGCCGGCATAACCAACTGTCTTCATCAAGGAAACCATCGGCACAATGAATGAGAAACTAGAACTCATGTAAGCTGGAATCTTACGATGAGTGATTAAAATATGAATAATTGTTCCAACACCAGAACTAAAAAGAGCAATACTAGGATCTAGTCCAACTAGTAACGGTACCAAAACGGTGGCACCAAACATTGAGAATAAGTGCTGTAAAGATAAAAAGGCCCAGCTGCCTAGTGGTGGTTTTTCGTAGACGTCTAAGACTGCGTCTGGGTTGCGGTACTGCTGATCATTTGTAGCCAAAAGAAACATCTCCCCTAAGTGTATTTTTGCAAAAAAATAGCCCTCTATCCCGTGTATGCGAAATAAAAGACTGAACGTGTTTCCTTATTAGCCTCACGGGACCAATATTTAAAGGACTATATTTGATTGCTTTCACTATAATTGAGTTGCAAAGCAAAGTCAATAATGAAATACTAAAAGAAGTATTTTAAGCGCTACCAAGAAGGAGATATTATGGTCGAATTATACATTGTAAGACATGGAGAAACAGATACTAATTATGAAAATCGTATCAATGGGATGTCTACTGATAAACCCTTAAATGCCAACGGAATTAAGCAAGTTGAAACTTTAGAGAAAAATATCGATATTAATGATTTTGACGAAATTTATTCAAGTCCTTTAAAACGTGCAGCTCAAACCGCTGAAATTTTGAATCAAGGCGTTCACGAAGTTAAATTAGATAAACGTCTTTGTGAAGGTGATTATGGTTCATGGGACGGTGTTAAAGCAAGTGAATTGGAACCTAAGTATCCTGATGCGTTTGATGAAAACCACTATTTAGCACCAAAATATGCCGACTATGCCGAAAATTGTGAACCATTTGAACACGTTTATAAGCGAGTTGATGATTTTTTGAATGATATGGCTAAAAAAGGCGACGAGAAAATCATGGTCGTTTGTCATGGATTCGTTAGTCGTGCCATCATGAAAGAAATTACCGGAATCGAAGATATTTCGCAAATTATCCAACCAGCTAATGCCGGAGTTTCCAAATACATGATTTCCAACAGTGGCAAACGCTACCTCATGTACTATGGACGTGCTAATAATCTTGATTAAGAGGTAAATTATGAGCCTGACTAATAAAGTTCCTCAAAAAGATGTTCAAAAGACTTTCAATAATATAGCTGGCAACTATGACAAACTAAATTCCATTATGAGTTTAGGAACCCATCAAAAATGGCGTAAAATCGCTACAGCAAAGATTGATAATGGACCAGACATGATTCTTGATCTTTGTTGTGGGACAGCCGATTGGACGATTATGTTGGCTCGAAAATATCCACATGCCAAAGTCATTGGATTAGATTTTAGTTCTGAAATGTTAAAGATTGCCCAAACAAAAGTTGCGGCTTCGAATTTAACTAATATTGAATTAATGTCAGGCAATGCGATGGATTTGAATTTTTCTGATAAGCATTTTGATGTGGTAACGATTGGTTTTGGCTTGCGTAATGTACCAGATGCCAATCAAGTGTTGAGTGAAATCTTTCGTATTTTAAAACCTAAGGGGCAATTGATTTGTTTGGAAGCTTTTAAAGTTCAAACACCAGTCATCAAATTAGGTTGGGAAATGTATTTCAATCACTTGATGCCCATGATGGGAAAAATCTTTGCCAAAAGTAAGCCGGAATATCAATATTTGGACGACTCAGTTAATAAGTTCGTTAGTATTAAACAACTAGCTCAAATGATGCAAGATGCGGGCTTTGACGATATTGAAGTCACAAATTTAATGTTGAAGGCTGCCGCAATTCATTCCGCAAGAAAATAGGCACGAAAAAAGAACACCCGGGGAAGGTGTTCTTTTAATTTTTAGGGGATTAAATATATATGTTATAGGGGGGATGAGATGAGATTTCGTATCTCTCATCTACAATTAATACTATACTTAATAAGTGTGAACCAAATATTTTGAAAATGTGAAGAAAATGTGAAGATTAGCTTTTTCATGAAAAAGGCTACATTTATCATGATGTAGCAAGCTAACAATCCAAATCAGGAGTGATCTTTATGTCAAATATTAGAGATGTCGCCAAACTTTCCAAGCACTCGGTCTCGACAGTTTCTCGAGTTATCAATGATCGAGATTATGTTGCTGCCAAAACTAGGGCCGAAATCATTGATGCAATGGAAAAATTAGATTATCATCCTAACGATGTTGCCCGTGCTTTAAGTACTGGTCAAACGCACACCGTTGGAGTTGTTTTGCCGTATATTAGTATTCCATATTTTCAAAAATTAGTCGCTGCTATCACTCGAGTGGCTTTCAAGGAAGATTATCAAGTAATTTTATTGCCATCGGATTATAACGAAGAAAATGAAATCAAATACTTGGAGATGCTAAAGCATCATGCTTTTGATGGAATTATTTTTACTTCCCGAGCTATCTCATTTGAAAAAATTCTCGAATACAAACAGTATGGACCTATCACTTGTTGTGAAGATACCTTCGATTACCCAATTTCTTGCGCTTATACGAATCGGGGCCAGTCATTTATTGATGTTTTCGAAGTGTTGCAGCAACATAATTTTGACCATATCGGCGTTACGGTCAGTCGTAAAGAATCTTCAAGCCAGTCGACCAAATTAATTAAACACGCTTATCGTCAAGTTTTTGATAAGAAAATCGATCAAGACCACGTTTACAATAAAGCTAAAGATTTTAAAGGTGGTAATCTCGGTGCTCAATATTTACTAGAGAAAGATCCTGATTTACAGGTGATTTTTGCTAATAGTGACCAAGTTGCAGCCGGGGTAATTCAACAATTGATCAAAATGAAGAAGAAAATCCCAGTTATCGGTCAGGAAGATTTGGATTACAGCCGTTTGATGGATTTTTCTACGGTTGATCACAAATTGACTGAAATTGGCGAATATGCTTTTTGGTCTATCTTTGAAAAAGACGTTGTGAAGAAGATGATTCCATCAGAATTGATTTTACGTGGAACATTAAATGAAGAATAGGTAAGCAAAAAGGGCATCCTTAATCAGAAAAGGATGCCCTTTTTAGGGGATTTATTTTGTTATAGGGGGGAAGATAAAAGTATAGTCATCTTTTATCAGTTTTTCGTTTGTTACAGGCTTATCAGAAAATAGTTTTAATATTTTTTATTACGTAAAACTTGGATAGCCCTGTTTATAGATAAGTCTTTTTAAATTTTATAAATTCTTAAGTCCTTTTGCAGTATTTTAATACTACATCCCATGAGAGTAGAAAAATTCCACTCTGCATATATCAGTATAGCTTATTTTGTGTATAACTACTACTAGCAGATACCTAAAATACGTAAAAAAACACCTCGGGGAAAGGTGTTTTTTAAATTAGGGGATTAAATATATATATGTTATAGGGGGTGAGAAAAGGGATTTATTACATCTCTCATCTACAATTTATATAGTACTTTATTAATATGAAAAATGTATTTATAAAATGTGAAGAAACTGTGAAGGTGCAATTGTGTCTTTTATTATATAAAAAATAAAAACACTATCTAGTCCGGAATAGCAAAGAAAATTGGCTCAGTAGTGAAATTATTCTTAGCAACTTGTTGCTTAGAATAAGGCCGAGTTTTGAGATTTTGCGCCCTTGGTTCATGCAAAAGCTCAAAATCGTGCCCACTACGTTCCAGCCAAATTTTCTTTGCTATGGAGGACGGCAAGAATCAACAAAAAAAAGCCCGACCATACCGAACAAAATGCAGTAAGTCGGACTTCTCTGAAAAGTCGAAGTTAAATTGATATTTTTAAATTATTAGTCAATATCAATGTGATGTCCTGATTCAACCTTCTTTTCTAGCTTTGGAAGGTTAACTTCTAGAACACCCTTGTCATAAGTAGCTTTGATACTCTTTGAATCAACTGCTGGCAAGTGATATTGTCTCATGTAACGGCCACTTGAACGTTCGCTCATAATCATATCACCGTTCTTATCATTGTGGTCGTTGAAGCTATCACGATGACCACTAATTGTTAGTACATCATTTTCATAATTAATGTCGATATCCTTCTTGTTAAAATCAGGCATATCTACATGAACCTCGTAATCTTTATCAGTTTCTTTAATATCAGTCTTTAATGTTGAATCTTCTGGGAAATTGTTGTCAAATATGGATGGAAAATTGTTCATCCAAGAATCATTGTTGAACCAATTTCTCATTAAATTGTTACGATCCATAATTTCATTTGTCATACTGTGTTACTTCCTTTCCCTTCATTACAAATACATTGTAAGACCCTTTTGGGTGGAAGTTCAAGAATTTAGCACTCTTAATTGTCGAGTGATAAAATTGGCAAAAGATCCATAAATAATAAATAATTTTATGTGATATAATTAACATGAAAAAAAGAGGGTTAGTTAAATGACTAAACTAATTTTGAAACGTATTTACGACAAGGAATTACCAGAAGGCTATCGAGTCTTAGTTGATCGTCTATGGCCACGTGGAATGTCTAAGGTCAGAGCCAAACTTGATCTTTGGGCAAAACAAATTGCCCCGTCAGCGGAATTGAGAAAATGGTTTGGACACGATCCTGAAAAATATACTGAATTCAAGAAGAAATACTTGGAAGAAATTAATCAGAATCCTTATACGCCTGAATTCTTAACGGAAATTAAGTCCGCTTTGCAAGAACAAGATGTTTTGATTTTATACAGTGCTAAAGACGAAGAACACAATGATGCGGTAGTCCTCATGGAATATCTAAATAAAACCATTTAAATATTGTAAATGAGGTTGGCTAACGAAATGGAAGAGTTCGATTTACAGTCTTTATTATCTAGTAACGAGAAATTAATAATTCGCCTGCTGCAGGCATATGCCCAAACTAATGATATAGCAGTCTTTGTTTTGGGAAATGATGACCATTTGCGAGCAGGTATTTTTGGCGTACTTTCAGAAAGCGCTTCCTTGACGCAAAAGGATAAAAAAGCAGATTTGTCAAAATTAAGTATTCATAAATGTAAATATCATATGGAATATGCTGATGCACCAATTCGTATTTCTCAATTGAATCAACGGGTTGGAAAAATTTGTGTAGCCAAGGATACTACTGAAGTCAGCCCTAAAAGACTAGATTTGATGCGTAGATTGAATGACCAAGTGATTTATTTGCGTTCAATGATTGAGGGAATAGCCAAGCTTATTATTGAAAACCGTGGTATTGATGACTTTATTATCAAATACGCATTAGATGTTAATGAAACTATTGATGATTTAGACGATAGTGACGGCAAAGCCTTGCAACAAATTAAGACAATGTCAACGTCAAATGCTTCCATTATTTCCGCAATAGAGTATATTGATAGTAATTTAGATAAAAGATTAACGTTGGATCAAGTTTCGAGTAAAGTTTATTTATCAGATTATTATTTTAGTAAATTGTTTAAGCGAGAGACGGGATTGAGTTTTTCAGTTTACTTGAATGCACGTAAGATTCAAAAAGCGATGCTCTTATTAAAGGAATCTGACAAGAGTATCAATGATATTTCCGATGCTTTAGGTTTCACTAGATTGAGTTATTTTAGTCAAACCTTTAAGAAATATACTGGGGTAGCACCAACGAAATATCGTACCGAGGGTAATAATTAGAATAATTATTAAAAAAAATTGAGGTAATCTTCTGAAATACAAGAGAAGATTGCCTTTTTTTATTAAAAATATTGTAGTAAGATTTAAACTTAGTGTAATTCATTTTACGCAAATTAAGGGGTAAATTTTCATGAAAAATGTCTTTAAAAAGGAATCAGTGGCGACTTATTTAAAAGCTGATTCTAGACTTACCAAGACTCTCGGTGCAAGAGATTTATTATCACTCGGTATCGGAGCAGTTATTGGTACAGGTATCTTTATTTTGCCGGGACATGAAGCAGCGTTACATGCTGGACCGGCAGTTACAGTTGCGTTTTTGATTGCGGCAATTGTTTCCGGATTTGTCGGGATGGCGTATGCAGAATTTTCATCAGCTATGCCTGTAGCTGGCTCGGCTTATTCGTTTGGAGCGGTCATTTATGGTGAAATTATTGGTTGGATTCTTGGCTGGGCTTTGATTTTGGAGTATTTTTTAACGGTTTCTGCTGAAGCAGTTGGCTTTGCTTCGTATTTCAACAACAATATCTTAGGAGCCTTTGGAGTTCACATGCCAAAGTTCTTAGCAGCTGGACCTTTAGAAGGTGGAGTTATTAATATTTCAGCGACGTTGATTGTTTTGTTGATAGCGTTCATTATCTTGCAAGGTGCAAGTTTGTCTAAGAAAGTTGAAAACGTGGCGGTATTGATTAAAGTAGCGATTATTATTTTATTCATTATCGTTGGTGCTTTTTATATCAATACTAAGAATTATGTACCATTCTATCCTAAACAGTTCCACACTGAACCATTTGGAATGGGTGGAATTTCCACTGCTACAGCGACCGTCTTCTTTGCCTTCGTTGGTTTCGATGCTTTAGCGGCTAATTCTGCAGAAACTGTCAATCCCAAAAAAGATGTCGTTCGTGGGGTTTTAGGTACCGTGGTCGTGGCGGTAATTTTGTACGTTGGCTTCTCTTTTGTCTTAACCGGAGTGGTCAACTATAAACAGTTAAACGTCGATGATCCGGCTGCCTATGCTTTGAAAGTAGTTCATTTGGACACTTGGAATAAATTGATCACCATTGGTGCTTTAGTGGGAATTTTCACGTCATTATTAACGATGTTCTTTGGTGGCTCACGTTTAGTTTATGCCTTGGGACGTGATGGTTTGTTGCCAGAGAAGATGGGCGAAGTTGATGAAAAATTCTCTGTGCCTAGAAATGCGGTTTTATTGGCAATGGTTGTTCAAGCCTTCTTTGCTGGATTAGTACCATTGACGGAGTTGACTTCCTTGATCAATGCTGGAACTTTGTTGGCCTTTGTTTTCATTTCGTTTGGAATAATCCCCTTGCGGAAAAGAAAAGATATTCCCAATGATGGATTTAAAATGCCATGGTATCCAGTCTTACCAATCTTGGCCGGACTTGCCAGTATTTATTTCCTATTCATGTTGCCAACGATTTCTAAAATCAGTGTGGGTCTTTGGATCACCATTGGAATCATTGTCTATTTCGTTTACGGATTAAAACACTCAAAATTACAAAGTAAATCACATTAATTAGAAGATAACCGATAGAAGCTTATTCTATCGGTTATTTTTTAAAAGTAAAAATTAGAAAAGTGCACTTTTTATTAGAAAAACTCTTTTTTTAACAAAAATATTGTAGTAGACTTTTTACTTAATTAGTTGCTTTCGAGAGGAAGAATTTTTGTGAAGGATATTTTTAAAAAACAATCAGTAGATAATTATTTAAAAGTAGATGCTAGACTGACCAAAAGTTTAACAGCGAAAGACTTATTAGCCTTAGGAATTGGGGCTATCATCGGAACTGGTATTTTTATTTTGCCAGGACATGAAGCTGCTTTACATGCGGGACCAGCGGTGGCTGTTGCGTTCTTGATTTCCGGTATCGTAGCTGGAGTAGTAGGGATGGCTTATGCAGAATTTGCGGCTGCCATGCCAGTAGCTGGATCAGCGTATTCGTATGGTTCAGTTATTTATGGTGAAGGAATTGGTTGGATTCTCGGTTGGGCCTTGATTTTGGAATACTTCTTGTCGGTATCTGCCCAATCAGTCGGATTTGCATCGTATTTTAACAACAATATCCTCGGGGTTTTCGGAATTCATCTGCCTAAATTTTTATCCGCAGGTCCACTAGAAGGTGGGGGCATCAATCTCTCGGCAGTTTTGATAGTTTTGATAATTGCTTTTGTAATTGCTCACGGAACTAGTCTCTCGAAAAAAGTTGAAAATGTTGCAGTCGTCATCAAAGTCACGATTATTGTTTTGTTTATTTTGGTTGGAGCTTTGTACATCAAAACTAAAAATTACGTTCCATTCTATCCACAAGAATTTCGTACTTCTCCTTTTGGATTAGGTGGTTTATCAACCTCTGCAGCGACAGTCTTCTTTGCCTTCATCGGATTTGATGCTTTGGCTTCTAATTCAGCGGAAACTATCAATCCCAAAAAAGATGTTGCTAAAGGAATCCTAGGTACAGTCTTTATTGCCATTATTTTGTACGTGGCATTCTCGTTAGTTTTGACCGGAATCGTTAACTATAAACAACTAAACGTTGATGATCCGGCGGCCTACGCGTTGAAAGTTATTCATCTAAACACTTGGAATAAACTGATTACCATTGGGGCTTTGGTCGGAATCTTTACCGCCTTAGTGACTCTGTTCTTCGGTGGTTCCAGATTAGTTTATGCTCTAGGACGTGACGGCTTATTGCCAAGCAAGATGGGTGAAGTCGATATGAAATACGCCGTGCCAAAGAATGCGATTATTGTCGCTACAGTCGTACAAGCTTTCTTTGCTGGTTTAGTGCCATTGACTGAATTGACCTCGTTGATCAATGCTGGAACTTTATTGGCTTTTACTTTCATATCATTTGGAATTATTCCCTTGCGCCATCGTAAAGATATCCCTAACAAAGATGGTTATAAGATGCCACTTTATCCAGTTTTGCCAGTTCTAGCCGGATTAGCTAGTTTGTACTTCTTGATAATGTTGCCAAAGCTATCAAAAATTACCGTAGTTATTTGGCTGATAATTGGAGTAATAGTGTACTTTACTTATGGTTTGAAACATTCTAAATTGCAAAAAAAATAGCCTCCAATTGGAAGCTATTTTTTCTTGCTCTTAGGAGCTTTTTGATTGTTGATCATGTGAATTATCAAGGTAACAATGATGGCACCAATTAAGACACCGACGAAGAGTAAGTTGGGAACTTCAATGTCGATAGCAGGAATTGAAAGGAACAACTTGATAGAAATAAATAAAATCAAGAAGTAAGCCATACCGTTCAATTCAGGAATCTTACTCATCAAGCCCATAATTAATTCAGCGATACCTCTCATGGCTAAAATACCAATCATACCACCGATTAAGACGATAACGGGATTACTAGAAATGGCTAGTGAGGCTAAAACAGAATCGATTGAGAAGACGATATCCATCAATTCAATTGAGATAACGACTTGCCAGAATCTAGAAATGTGAAGATGTTTTTCAAGTTTATTTTCTTTTTTAGGTTCTGTCGGAGACTTAACTTTCTTTTTGTTAGTGAAGAAGAAGTGCTTTAAGAACAAATAAAATAGGTAAGCGGCACCGAAAACTTTGATCCACCAGAAGTTAATTAAGTAGACACCGACACCGATAACTAAGAATCTAAAAATGTAGGCACCGAATAATCCGTAGAAAAGGGATTTTTCTTGTTCAACTTTATTCGGCAGCGATTGAGTTTGGGCGGCTAAAACTACCGCATTATCAACGGATAAGATACATTCCATCACTACTAGTGAGAGGATAATTAACCAATCTTCACCTGATTCGATCACAGTTGCCCAGTTGTGAAGGTCGAAGAATGGGCCGTACATATTAACTAGTGCATTCAATCAATATTCCTTGCTTTCATTATTGTTTTTGTTGTGTAAAGCATACCAGATATTTACTGTAAATAACAAATTAATAATTGGGGGGGATTGCGTAAGGATGCCGTCGTCCGCAAAATCCCTGTGATTGGCTGGAGAATGTCGACACCACTTTGAACTACTGCATAAACCAAGTGCGCAGCATTTCAAAGCTGGGTCTTATTCTAAGCGATAAATCGCTAAGAATAATTTGCCGGCTGAGCCATCACAGGAATTTTGCTCCCGACTAGATTCAACTTTTACTTTTTTCACTATCTTTTGGTTTAAAGCTATTCCAGTAGTCATCAGTAGGTTTGACAATGGGATCATCAGGCAAAATATGCATTTCGATTAATTTATCATGGATGACTGCATAGTCTAGTGAGGTTTTCTTTGGCATAGAAAGACTCCTTTCTCGTTCAAGTGACTATGTTGTATTGCTAGCTATATTATAACTATAAATATAAATAAAAAGGTCCTAACAGAACTCAATGAAATGAATTCTACTAGGATCTCTGTATTTTTTTGAAGTAATTAAAAAAAGAACTAAAAATTACTATCTAGTCGGTAGTGAGAGCTCTGGGAAATGCTCAGCCGCCAGATTCTACTTGGCAACTTGTTGCTTAGTAGAAGGCCAATCTTGGAAACAATTCCCGATTTTGGAATTGGTTTCAAGTTGTGCCGGCAGCGTTCCAGCGTTTCCCAGAGCCGAACGGACGACGGCAGTAAAAACTAAGCTGCAGGTACGAATGTAGTGTAGATCAACCAAATATTTAGAATAGTCAATACTACAGCGATGAAGTAACCGATGTACTCGATTAGTTTGTTATTAGCGAATTCGCCCATCAATTCTTTGTTACTTGTAAATTTGATCAATGGGAAAATTGAGAATGGTAAAGCGACACTCAAGAATACTTGTGAGAATGTCAAAAGTGATTCGATTTTTGCTTCGTTACCGTTATAAATAATAGCAAAAGTAATAACTGGGATGATTGACATCAAACGAGTAATTACACGTCTTGCCCAAAGTTTCATCTTCATGTGGACGAAACCTTCCATAACGATTTGACCAGACAAAGTACCAGTAATAGTTGAGTTTTGACCTGATGCCAATAGGGCAATCGCGAACAAAATACTCAAGACAGGACTAGCAACGGCACCGGCAACTTTTGGATCTTGCAAGGCATTGAACAAGTCAACGAAACGTCCAAGGTCACTGTTTGTACCATAGAACAAAGCAGCACCTAGAAGTAATAGTAAAGTATTAACGATGAAAGCCAAAGTTAATTGAATATTTGAATCCCAAGTTGAGAAACGAACGGCTTGATGAACACTCTTAGGGTCTTCACGGTCGTATTTTCTCGCTTGTGAAATTGAAGAATGCAAGTACAAATTATGTGGCATAACTGTCGCACCAACGATACCAAGAGAAATGTAAAGCATACTTTGATTTTGTAGAATTTGTGGGTCGGGAACGAATCCGACTACCATTTGTCCCATATCTGGACGTGCCAAGATAACTTCGTATAGGAAAACGAATAGAATAACCATAATCAAGGCTGCAACGATAGCTTCGATCTTTCTAAAGCCAAGTTTCATCAAGACTAATAGAAGTAAAACATCGAATGCGGTAATGATAACACCCCAGAGTACAGGTATGTTGAAAAGCAATTTCAGCGCGATAGCCGAACCAATAATTTCAGCGATATCAGTCGCCATAATAGCTAATTCAGTGATGATCCAAAGAATAAAACCACCAACTTTAGAAGTTCTATCTCTAGTTAATTGAGCCAAATCTCTTCCGGTCACAATGCCTAGTTTAGCCGCCATGTATTGCAAAAGCATCGCAATCAAACTAGAAATCAAGATAACAGATAGTAATTTGTACTTAAATTGAGCACCACCAGCAATAGATGTTACCCAGTTACCTGGATCCATATAACCCACGGCAACCAAGGCACCAGGACCACTGTATGCTAATAGGGTTTTAAAGAAACCCGCATCAGTTGGAACCTCAACGGTGTCATTAATTTCTTCCAAGGAAGGGCCGTTAGCATAATGAATTAGGCTTTCGTGTTTTTTATTTTTTTCACTCAAGCGTATATCCCCCTTTTTCAATCTCAAGATATAATATCATGTTAGAGAACAACATTAAAGGGTCTAAATAAAATAATTAAGTATCCCTAAAAATAATCGTCAAAAAGCCGTCATAATTGCATTTTTTTGATAATATAGCATGAATATTTTTATGCCAGACGGTTCTTTTTAACAAATAAATCAATGCAAATGATTACATTTTTCTGAAACTATCAATTCATCTTCATGTATTTAATGACTGAGTACGATACAATATAAGTGATAGATTTTGAAAATAAAATATACTTGATTATAATTACTAGAAAAGGGATAAATTTAAATGAGTGTAATACTACTAATAGTTGATGTGATCTTTTTCGTCGGTGCTGTTTTCAATGTTTATTGGCAGTCACAGATTGAAATTAGATCAATTTATAAAATTTCATCATTGATCTTCGCAGCCTTTATCGGTGCATGGTTACTAGTTTCACCAACTGGTCAATTATCTTACATCATCATGGTTGCCTTGTTCATGTTGTTGAATATTATGAATGGTGTCGGTGGAGTCGGAGAAAAGAAAATTGTTCTCAACGGCTTTTATTCAGGTGTGCTCGATTATACTTCCGTCGTTCACGTAACTTTGATTCCAATTGAGATTCAAGGTCGCAAACCTAAAGTAGCAGTGATTTTCAATACAAAAAGACCCCAACAAGTGGAAATGAACTTTAATATTTCCTATAAAGAAATGCAAAAGTATCTTGATAAGAAGTTGTCTAATGAAGTTTCTGTGGAAGTTGGACAAATATAGAAATAGAAGAAAACTCTAAAATTAAAAATGACGTTTATTCAGAAATCTTAATTCACTTTGATTTAGTGGATTGGGTAATCTGAATGGACGTCATTTATTTTAGTAACCGTATCGTATATTTGATAATTGAGTTAATTGTTGTAATTTAGCTTGTTGATCTTTGGTTAATGGAATTTTATTTTTATGAAGTGTGTTAGAAATTGATATATTCATTCGACTTAAAATGAAGGGAACCGCAGATTCTCTTTTTTCTAGTTCATTTTTGAATTCAATTAATACCTCTTGTAAAGGTTGTCTGTTGGCATCGACGTTTAAGCTATTTAGTAGGTCATCAATGATAGAAATTGCTGCATCGCCACGGTCTTTGCCACCAGCAAACCAAGATAGTTTACCCACTGGTTTTGTCATCTCCTTACAATTTATGAAATGATTTTTTGTTAAGGATACTTAATAGTACTTCCAAACTTTAGAGGGATAAATCCATATTGGTAGTATTTATCCAATATTTTTGTATCAACCTTTTTTAATTTTGAATCTACAAAATGAAACAGATTACGATATTCAAGTGGTAATCCGGAAATGCGATTTTTTAGATTCAACGATGGATCAGCTTGTAATAATGATTTTCTCAGTTCAAACATAATTTTATTGCTATCTTCACCATCATTTAATTCTTTGTGAAGATGCGATAATTCTTTTTTGGTTTCATTATATTTTGGGTTTGTTACTTGTTGATAAGCTATTTCTATCATATTAGAAAGTTCTTCACGCATGTTATTCGTATTTTCCCCCCCTATAGTCGATTAAAGAAATCAGATTTGGTGTTGAAACTTGAATAATAGAGCCCAGTATTACCGGATTTTTGGGCGATTACGGCAATCTTATCAATCAATTGTTCTTGATCTTTTGGGAAATAGATTTTTCCTGCAGGTCCCATACTATAAATAAAAGTTGTCAGTTTGCTGAGTAATCTTTCAGGATATTTATTATTGTCGATTGTTTTATTTACTTGAACTAGAACATCAGAAATATCTCTTAATTCCAACTTTTGTTGAAAATCGTCTCTATTAATAATCAAATCATTTAATGAACTAATAAGTGATTTTGCTTCTTTGATTTCGTTTTCTCTGTCAATTTTTTTCATCAGTATTCTCCCTCGCTAAATGTAATGAATCTCCACTACTTAATTTTAAGAGGATTTAAAATAATTTGAAAAGAATGTCATGAATGATGTCAAAGGAAGTCCTGAAATAATAGTCAAGAAGATGATATATATTTAAATCATTTTGTGTCGTCTTAAGGTTTGTTTATGCAAAAGGAGGACTTGGATGCAATTTTATTCATAATTAAAGACCCATTCCGAAGAAAAAGTCGTTTCCTAAGTTTTTCAAAGCAGACATTTTGTGCCACAGTTTTGATTCAGTATCGTTAAGGATAACATTTTCAGAGGTTCTTAACATTGAAGCCTTAGTAAGAAAGTAAAGAAATGCACCAGTGAATGCTTTTCCATCTTTTTTCTTCAGTTCTGTTAAAGTAATTTCGACATAGTTACAGGTTTCAGTATTAGGATGATATTTCTTTAGGGCAGTACTTAAGTTAGTAACGGCATTGATGATTTTTGTTTTATTTTCGTCTTTCATAATTGCTACCTCCAAGAGATTATTTGAATGGTTATAGTATATTAATTTAAACATAATTGAATAGATGGTAAGTGAAAATATCCTGAATGGCAGTTCTTATAGTCTTGGAGATAGAGAAATGTAATTTTTAATCAACAAGGTGTTGGTTGCCTGTTTTAGAGATATTATTTTTGTCCATAGTCTGATAACTAGTATACTTTTAGGTGTCATCTTAGATTTATATTTAAGCTTGGAAGTGAGTTAATTGAAAAATAATAAGTTGTTTGATTTGATAGACGCTTCGTACAATGAGAATCTTTCAGACCAACCTGTGGAATACAAAAAATGTCTTTTAGAAAGTGCAAAAGAGCTAGCAAAAGGTAAAAATGAAATTCAGATTTGTGTGAAGATATATAAAAGTTATCATGATAATTTCATGGTTCCCATGACGTTACCTAGGAAGAATAGGATGCTCTATCAGTACATAAAAGATAGATTAAATGATCCTACACAAAAAGAATTACGAGATTTAAATATAGGATATGGACTAAGTGCTACTCATTTTACTTTTGGCCCTTTAAATTAATTGCAAAATTAGCTTTAAATCGCTTAGTGTTGAAGGATTTTTTTGATTTCAGATTTAAGTTTTCTTGATTTACCTATCGGGAACTTTTTGGCTGAATCATTTTTGAATGTAATGAGTCTAGTAGTGAAGTTGGCATTTCTGATATTGTTAGGATTTATTAGGCATGATCTGTTGAGCTTCAAAAGAAAAGGGTACTCTTTTTCTAAATCACTTATTTTGTTGTAAAACTCATAATTGCCATTGATTGTTTCTAACGTTAATCGATGGGGAACACTTGAAGTTTCGATGAGGACAATTTCAGATTGATCAAAGTTGTATATCTGATTACCGATTTCAAAAGTGAAATTGGAATTTTCTTTTTCCATGGTTTTGTTTGTTATATTTTCTGCATATTTTAGAGCATCGTATAAATTATCCCGATAATTTTCAATGCTTTGATCTTTTTTGATGAAGTCTATAGCCCCGACTTTGTTTTTGAGAATAATTGGGGCCATTTCATCGTGAGTTGTAGTAAAAATAATATTTGCCTGGACATCCATTTTCCTTATTTTTTTGGCTAAATCAATTCCATTTATACTTGTATCTAAATCAATTCCATTTATACTTGTATCTAAATCAATATCTAGAAAATAAATCCCATGAGATGATGGCTTTTCAGATAAGTAATCAATTACTTCATCGGGGTTTAGAGCAGCTAGTTTCAGTTCTAAAGGATCGTCATGAAACATAATATAATTCTCTAGTATTATTTTGATATTCTTAAGTTGAGTTGGGTTGCCCTCGTATACAATCATTGGATAACTCATAGTGATCTCCTAATCTTTAGTAAGGACAATTTGAATATGAAATTTTTGTCCGTATGATAGTTAACAAACAAATTTGGGTATTTGTTGTTTATACTTTGAATATTTACCGTATTCTTTTTATAGGTAAAAATATAAAAAACAGGTTTGCTAGCAAATAAGTGTTAACAAGCCTGTTTTTTTTACATATGACGATTACTATTGACTTGTTTCTCATCTTTTTGCGTTAAAGCCGTGTAAATAGCACCTAAGCCTAATACAAAACATATGATGTCTAATAATCCAGTTATTGAAAAAAGTTGATCATGATGAAATAATCCGAATGTCTCGTATAGTAAGGATAATCCAACCCAGAATCCCAGTTTTTTATAAAAATTCTTATTTATGTTTAAAGATTTAAACTTGTGCATATTAGATTAGCTCCTTGTTGTGTGTTGCTTATCATCTTTTTCTGTTAGAGCGGTGTAAATAGCACCTAAGCCCAGCACTAAACTGATGGTATCTACAGCTCCAGTTATTGAGAATAGTTTAACGTGTAATAAACCGATTGCTTCGTAAAGTAAAGATAATCCAATCCAAAAACCTAATTTTCTATAAAATTTCTTGTTTATTTTTAATTTCTTAAATTTTTTCATATTGATTCCTATAGCGTATTTTTTTACCCTTTGTATATTCAGAAACTGAAATTAGTAATTGCCGATTAGGCATCAACGGCCACGAGCTATGTTTATATTATAGATTGGTGGATTGATGAATTGATCGATGAAATATTAACGTTAATTTTATAGTGATTATCGTAGGGATTGTGCATGAAGATTGATAAGATAGTATAATTGCCAAAGTATTATTTTTGAGGGGAAAATATTTTATGAATAAAAATGATTCAGAGAAAGAATTAGTTACAATATTGGATGGTAAAACAAGGGATTTGTCTATAAGGTATCAAACTAAAACATTTGATAGAAACCTGATAAATGGGTTTAAAGGCTAGTAATGATTAATGTATCTGTACCGATTGAATTCTTTGTGAATTCGATGATAATTTTTTTCATATCGTTAATGTTTAGATGTCTAGACACAGAACAATTTTCGCTTATAAGATTACTTAAAGACGTATCATATTCTTTATTATTGGGAGGATTAGGAGTCCTATTTGAGGATTTTATTTTTCTGATTCTTATAATACTTTTTGTAATCAAAGAGATGATTCATCAGCATAGAGTTAATATCTATAAGAATAGATTGACGTCTTTTTTATTAGCGATTGTCGTAGAAATTACTCTACTCTTAATTTGTAACCTTTTGGGGAAAGTAGTTTTTTTGATCCCTATAAAAGCAAATGTTTTGAGAATTAATGATGTGTATGCTGTAGTTTCGTGTCTAATGAATTTATTGATAGTATTCTTTGGCGTTAAATATATAAAAAATAAAAACTTGAAAATAAAGGAAATCAAGAAAGAAGTCGATGATTTATCATTGAATAGTCAATTGTTTCTTCTTGTTTTATTTATTTTCGTAACTTTTATAAGCATATTATTCATTGGAGACATCGAAGGAATAACGTCAACTATTAGTGGTGTAATTGCCATATCGTACATTTCTTTTTTGGGATTCGCCACTTATCAAATGCTTAATATGATTAACGTGTATTCTGCTCATCAAAAGTTAGCTAATGAACTAGAACAAAACAGGCAATTGAATGAATACTTAAAAAATATTCAAGAACAGTACGATGATTTACGTCGTTTCAAACATGATTTCAAAAATATCATATTATCTATGAGTGTTGATTCATCTGAAAATGCTAGCAAAGATTATGAAGAACTATATCGAGAACTAACACAACAAAGAGAATTTACAAATGATTTGGATGGAAAAATTATATCTGAATATAAAAAAATAACCAACGATCCACTTCGAGGGTTGGTTATTCAAAAATTCTTTAAAGCTAAATCCAACGGTATAAAATTAAATGTTGAAATTACGGATAATTATATTCAAATTGATGATGGTGTACTAAATGTTGTTAGAATCGTTGGAATTTTATTGGATAATGCTATTGAAGAGACATCCAATGGATTGAATAAAAATATTGATCTGGCATTTGTTAAAAATGATGATGTTCTAGAGATATCAGTAGAAAATCCGTTAAATCATGGTATAAATATTAAAACTATTTTTAAAAAGGGTTATTCAACTAAGGGAGAAAACCATGGGATAGGTTTGGCTAATGTATCCGAATTGGTTGATAAAGATAATAATTTATATCTTGATACTGAAATTATTGATGATAAGTTAAGAATCACTTTAATAATTCTCAAAGGTAGGTAAAAATGTTTTCAATTTATTTGTTAGAAGATAATGACAGTCAAAGAAAATATTATAGAGAAATCGTAGATAATACAGTAATGATTAATGATTATCCAGTAAATGTAGTGGAGTCCAGTGACACGGAATCTTTTTACGATTCTTTTACCAAAGAACAGTTTGGCTTGTTTTTTTTAGATATGGAGCTGGATGGTGATGTCAAAGCAGGATTAAAGGTAGCTGAGTTTGTTAGAAGTAATATTCCTGATGCTAAAATAGTTTTTGTGACGACTCACGAAGAATTAGCATTCCTAACACTAGAGCGGAAAGTCTCACCGTTAGATTATGTTTTGAAAGATAAAAGTTCTGAAGAAATAAAAACGCAGATTATTAGGGACATTGAATTAGCTGAACAGTATTATCAAGCTTCCATTTATAGAAAAGAAAAGATTTTTGGTTATAAAGTCGGATCAAAATATTTCTCGATTCCTATGAAAGAATTGATTCTACTTTATACAGAGAAAGAGGCCCCTGGACGCGTTAAGCTGGAAGCAAATAATCGAGAGATGTCATTTCCAGGTAATTTGAATGCGTTGGAAGATAAATATGACAACTTGTTACGTGTTGATAAAAGTTCATTGATCAATGTCGATAGAATTGTTTCGTATGACAGACATAAAAGGATTTTACATTTGGATAATGACGTTCAATGTGCTGTTTCCATTAGAAAATCTTCAGTTGTTAGTAAATTGTTTAAGAAATAAAAAAATATTACATGTATGTTGATTCTAAAAAGATATGTAGGAAATTTTAATTGTTCAATCTTCTTGAAAGCGTGATTCGTTGATTAATGGTAAAAATAAAAATGTTCTTAAAGTTATTAGACTTTTGTCAGATGACTTTAAGAGCATTTTTTATGAATTTATTTTAGTAAGTAGTTTATGGTAATTAGCCCTATGTAAAACCGATATGCCAATAATAATATAAAATATTGCAATGATGAATGATGTGAGTATGTATGAGGGAATATCGGAAGCAGCCACTTGAGTATTTTGTTCCAATCCGTTGCTAATAGTTAATTCAAAATCCAGTAGGAAATGTAACGCGATTGGAGCTAGTAAAGATGAATAGGCAATATAGAATGATCCTGCCAGCAATCCGAAGCCAAAGGTTTGGATTATCTGACAAAAAGTATTTAATGTGCCATCAAAAATAACATTACTTATGTGTATTAATGAAAATAACAGACTACTGGCCACTAGGCAAAAAATTATCCGTGATTTTTCACTCCGCAATTTAGTTGATTTTAAGTATTTTAGAAAACCGCCTAAGACAATTCCTCTGTATAAATATTCTTCAGGTATTGCTGCAATAAGTCCTATAGTGATGGCTTCAAGTATTTTAGTACTAGATTGCTCCATAATTGGCATAAAAAATAAAATGATAAATAATATTGTGAAAGTTATTTTGTTTTTTAATTTGATTTTTAAAAATATAGGTTTGAAGTATACCCTTTGTTTTAAGATTAAAAAATTAAGTAAAAGAATGGATGTTAGTGAAAATACTTTGAAAAGTATATTGTCAATAAGAAAACCTATATGTGGGTTTAAAGGTATAAACGCAAAATTCTCTAATAGTTCGTCTATCAATAATAAAAGTAGAATACGAATAATCCCTTCATGTTTTGAGATGTGCTGTAATATTTTGTTCATGAGTATAAAATAAATCTCCTGTTTCATTAATGAAAAATAACTGATCATCTCTTATCAGTTGTTTTAAAGCTATTGATTTTTATTTGCCATCATTGATTTGTTGTAACGTATTTGCTGTAATTTTGTATACACTATACTTGTTCAAATTACTCATCTCCCAATTGTTTAAAAACATATAAATAATCACTGCTGATTTATAAATATAGTTAGTAATTTAATCTATTTTATTATGATATTTTCAAAAAAATATTAACGTTACAATTTAGCATATTAACGCTAGTATAGCGGTTTTATTTTTGGAGGTTAGATAAATAAAATATCTTAGTAATGTAATTTAAGAAGTTGTAAAGCAGATGGTAAGAGAGCATTGTGGTATTTTATATTCATATAATGATAAAAAAAATCCCTCTAAAGATATCAAATGAATTATATATTATTCACTTGATGTCCATAAAAGGACTATCACATTCAAAAAATTAGATTAAATGGAATACTGCAGAGATCCCTATAACTAAGAAAGCAACACCTATGAATAGGGAGAAGTAGATGGCTAGTGGAGAAAATCCTGATGTGGTCTTATTTCCAACTGTTTTCAGAACATTTAAATATTTGATACTGATGAAGAGTTGCCAAATGCCGATAAGTACAAAAAGAACGCCAAAGATACTTTCCATGATTCCTGACCTCCATATTATTGATTATAGACTGGCTCCCCAAAGATTGTTCCCTAAAGAATTAAAAGCAAACAACTTACGCCAAAGTGTTTTTTCCTCCTTATTAAGTTGGATATTGTCTGATATTTTTACGATATTAGCTTGATTAAAGAAGAGTTGTAAACTTCCGGTAAAGGCTACTCCATCGCTTTTTTTAAGTTTTTGTAGTGTCTCACTGACATAAGAAGTTGTTTCTGACTGTGCGTGATTCTTCTGCAATTCTGAAACTAAGGCCTGCATAGTATCGACAACTTCTGTTTTGTTTACCATCGTATGTTGTTCCTTTCTAGATTGAGAGCTATAAATATTTCTATAAGATTAGTATAGCATCAAGGGAGGGAAGCGGTAACAAAATATCCTGAGTAGTGGATTTTTGTGTCTTGAATTTTAATACCCGTAATAAATATTTGATAATTGAGTTAATTGTTGCAACCTTTCTTGTTGATCTTTAGGTAAAGTGATGCCGTTTTTGTGCATGGTCGTTGAGATTGTTAGATTCATGCGGCTGAGGATATAAGGAACAGCGGATTCTCTTTTTTCTAATTCAATTTTGAAATCAGTTAATACTTCTTGGAGTGGTTTAGTTGTGTCATCATCCAAATTATCTAGTAGATCGTCAATAATTGAGATTGCTACTTCACTGCGGTCTTTACCGCCAACAAACCATTTTAATTTCTTCATATTGTGCCCTCCAAAGGGGAAAACTTAATATTTGTTATAATTGTATTAGTAGATATCATTACATCCGACAAGGATGATACGCGGGGAATAAAAATATAGCAACCGTTATAACGCCTTTGATAACGTAAAATGATTTTAACTTTTAAATCACGGATGGTCTGCAGTTATCGGCTATGATGGTTGTTGGTGGTACTTTTAACAATATGTCCAACAATAAAGAAGAAGAATTAGTATTAAGTGATCTGTATGATTTTGTCTTGAATCCTAATATTTCTACCAGTGAAAGAAAAATAGGATTCAAGACAAAAAAGGATTAACAACCGAAGCATCACAACTTTACGATACTATTTACCCGATTCTCATAAAATTAAAACCTATTGGAACTAATCTTGGATATATTGGAATCAATAATAGTTATTTAGAGTAAATATTTAAAGGAGATAGTTAATGTTAGATATAGATACGACCAAAAAAGTAATTCATGAGCTGTACAATTCGCTACATTCGCATCCTGATCAATCACCTTATTTGTTGAATATAACGGATGTTTTGAGTCAAGTTTACATGAAACTGGATACGGTGAAGAATCCTGAAGCGTGGCTTAGTAGATTAGTGAATTATATTTACATGGAAGCTTTTAGTAGAGTTCCATTTTCCAGAGAAGAAGATAAGTTGTTGATCCAGTTAGGTGACTTGTCTAAAAAATCGGGACTTAATGGTCGGAATCGAGCTAGCTTTGATGATAAATCTCAGTTTTACGGTTTATTTGAAAAAATGCCTCGACGCTAAATAATATTTTTAAAAAGAAGGACTAATTATGAATAAAAAAGAATTAATTTGGTCAAGAATGGACGAATTGATCATGTCCGACAACGTATCAGATTCGGAAAGAAAGATATTTGTAGAAGCTAAACAAAAGATTGCTAAAGGTCAAGATAGTGAAGCTGTGGCTGGAAAACTTAAAACACAATTGTCGCTATTGTCATTAAAAAAGCAGCTATCACCTGATGTTGTACCATTCTTTACTGAATTATCCAGAGTGTACTTAGGATATGGAAGACGCGATAACATTTCAATTATTTCTTAGTACAAAAAAGCAGAGCCACTAACATAATTTGTTAGCAGCCCTGCTTTTTGATTTTAATTTAATTCCATACCTTCACGACGTTGCTCGCGTTTTCGTAACCATGGCATAACGAAGCCTAGTCCGAATAAGACGATAACAGTAATGAAGTTTAGTAGAAGTTGATGATTGAAAGCACCAGTACCGAACTTAGCTTCTTGAGGGATGAATCCTAAAGTAGCACAGATGAAGGTAAAGGCTAGACACCAACCACCGACGATCAAAGCGCCAGTTTTATTTTTGATGAAAGTATAATCTGAATGGAACCTGTCTTGATGCATTCTCATAGCAACGAAGGCGAAGAAAACCCAACAAGTCTTATATGGTGAAATGATTCCGTTGATATTTAACAACCAGTTATAAATAGTGTTGATATTTGGCAAAGTACCTGTTAGCAACAATAGGAACAAACTCAAACCAGTTGTCATCGTGTAACTGTGAACAGGACGACCATTCTTATTTTTCTTAGTTAACCACTTAGGCATGAACTTGTCAGCAACATCACCGGCAAAGACACGACTGGAGGCATCAAGCAAGACAGCTAATTGAGCCATCATAAAGATTGCTTGAACGACTGCGAAGATATACATCAATAATTTACCGACACCCAAACTATTACCTAATAAGTGGAAGGCGTAGTAAGGACCGTTCATCTTGAAATCATGTGGAATATGGTTGGCGTTGAAGAACATTGCCAAGGCTAAAGTACCAAAGATTGTTAAGAATCCAGTCATGATAGCAAGTAGCCACATAGCTTTAGGAAATTCGTGTTTAGGATCACGCATTTGAACGACGTATGGTGCAGCTAGTTCAGCCCCAGACATGGCAAAAATCAATAATCCGGTTGTCGAGAAGTATTTCAGACTAAAGTTAGGCTTGAAAGCTCCCCAGTTGAAAGGTTGTGTAGCGATATGGTGACCGTGTAAGACAGCGTAGCCAGCTAATAGAACGAACAAAGCTGACATGATGAACATGGCACCTCCACCAATTAGTGAAAGGATTTCTAGTGAGTTTTTGATGACATTTTCTAATAAGATAAAAATCAAGATGATAGCAAAAGTTAGGATTCCAAACCAGAAAGTCGACATTCTTTTGTCTAAAGTATTGTTACCCAAGAACATCCAACTGAATGAAACGATAACCGAGTTAGAAACATCGACGATGTAGGGCACACTTTGAACCCAATACATCCAAGAAGTCCAATAACCTAGAGTGTCATTACTGGAATGACGAACCCATGAAGCTAAACCTCCGGCTTGATTGTCGAACGTTAAACTCATTTGACTAGAAATCAAAGCGTAAGGAATAACGTAGGCGAAGAGTAGGAAAATCCATGAGATGACCACAGATAGTCCTTGGTTTTGAAATGGATAAAAGATGTTTTCAAAACTGATGATAGTAACGAAGTCGATCAAGGCAATGACCGGCCAACTTAAATAGTGCTTTTTATTTGGTTCTAAAGATTCCAATTTTATTTTCCCCCGAATTCGTGTAAAAGTCTTGTGTTAGTAGACTCCAACGATTTGGGGGCTTTAATGTAAGTAAAGAACTGTTGAATTTCACTTGTTAAAAACCCCAATGTGTAGATATAATCAATGCCGTAATAAATTTTCATAAATAATATTGCCAAAATGAAAAAAACATACCCAGAAAATTATAAGTATTTATATATCATTTGCAATACCTTTTTGAAAAAACATTAAAATAATAGGAGGAAATTATGAATTTTCTGAAAATTGCCATCGGAAATGATGTGATAATCAACGATTCGACTGATTTTGAGATAGTTTCATTTACAGAAAACAATACTGCTTCAGAATTAGCAGCAATCGTTTTGAATGAACACGATCAAAAGAATTTGTCGGTCGCCAAAAATCTACAAGAAACATCAGGTCTAGGCATTCCTATTATTACAACTGATGGGAAAACTGACGTTACAGTTAAGGCGCTACAATTAGCAAATGACTATCAAACTAAGATGGTACCGGGCTTTTTGAGTGACTTGATCAACTTTGCGGAAGACAAACCAATCAGTTTTACAACTCCGGGACACCATAACGGTCAATACTATGAAAAACATCCGGCTGGTGTAGTATTCAATCGTTTCTTCGGTAAGAATTTAATGTTCGCCGATACGTCCGATACTGTCGCTGAATTGGGCGATACGATGACTCACGAAGGAACTCCACTGACGGCTGAACAAAAGGCTGCTCAAACGTATAACGCCGATAAAGTTTATTTTTGTACTAATGGGACAACTAGTTCTAATTCGATTTGTGCCAGCGCTTTGTTATCTGAAGATGATTTAGTTTTATTTGACCGCAACAATCACAAGTCGCTTTACAACAGTGCTTTGGTGATGAGTGGGGCCAAACCAGTCTATGTGCCAACTAATCGTAATCCTTTGGGTTTGATTGGAGAAATGAATCCTGAAGCCTTAGACGAAGATAAATTACGTAAAGAAATCAGTAAAGTTGATCCTAAAAGAGCTCAAGTCAAACGTCCTTTTAGATTAGCAATCTTGCAATTAGAAACTTACGATGGTGTTTTCTATGATGCACAATGGATCATTGATAAAATCGGCCATCTCTGCGATTACATTTTGTTCGACTGTGCGTGGGGTGGATTTGAACAATTTGTGCCTATCATGAAACATCTCTCACCATTATCATTGGAATATGGACCAGATGATCCAGGAATCTTAGTAACGCAATCGTTACACAAACAACAGGCGGGACTTGCACAAACTTCACAGATTTTGAAAAAAGATGCTCATTTGAAAGGCCAAGCTCGTTATGTCGACCATAAACATTTCAACAACGCTTATTTGAAATTCGTCACATCTAGTTATTCCTATCCAATTTACGCTTCTTTGACAGTCAACGCCTATTTGACAGCTGGCCAAGGTAATAAGAATTGGTGGAATGAAACTTTACGTTTGGGTATTGAGTGGCGCAAGCAGCTGTTACAAAAGTCTAAATTATTCAAACCTTTAGTTCCTGACAACTTCTTGCAGATCAGTACCGATGATTTAGCTACTCACAGTGAATACTGGAACTTGAAGAGCAGCGATAATTGGCATGGTTTCAAGGAAATCGCTGACGGACAAGCAATGATTGACCCATTGAAAATCACCGTTATAACGCCTGGTGTCGATATCAAAAATGCTCAATATCAAGATTCAGGAATTCCTGGTCCGGTAGTAGCGGAATTTTTGATGGAGAAACGAATTATTCGTGCCAAAGATGATTTAAATTCATTATTATTCCTACTAACTCCTGGCGATTCAAGGGAAGAATTAGATATACTATTAGAGGCCTTTTTGAAATTTGAGCGTTTGTATTTGGCCGATGCTCCACTAACAGAAGTTTTGCCAAGATTAGCGCAACAATATCCAAAACGTTATCAAGGTTATACTTTGAAACAGTTGTGCCAAGAGATGCATGACTACTATCGTCAGAACAAGACTTTTACTCTTCAAAAGGAATTGTTTGCTAAAAAGAACATGCAAAATTACGAGATGACACCGGCTCAAGCAGATAGATTGTTCATGAAAAACCAAAGTGAATTAGTTGATTTGAAGGATATCAAAGGTCGAATTGCACTCGAAGGAGCATTGCCATACCCTCCCGGGGTCTTCATTGTGGCACCTGGTGAAAAGTGGCAAGATGTCGATTTGAAGTATTTTGAAGATCTCGTTGGAGCTATCGAACGTTTTCCTGGTTTTGTGCCAGAAATTCAAGGTGTATATTGGGATAAGAATGCTGATGGAACAATTTCTGTGCAAGCAGAAGTTTTGAAAAAATAATTATTGAGGGAGTTTATTATGTCATTATCATGGACAGATGATTTACCAGAAGATTTAAAAAACAAAGTTGCTAAAGTAGAAAAGTTGATTCAACCACGTTTAGAGGAGATTGACCAACAAGTTTTATACAATCAACAACGAGTTTTGAATTTATTTAGAAAGCACCGTGTTGGGGAAGAGGATTTAGTACCATCAACTGGTTATGGTTACGATGATATTGGTCGTGACAAGATTGAGGCAATTTACGCTGACTATTTCAAAGTTGACGATGCCTTAGTTCGTCCCCAATTTGCTTCAGGAACACACGCCATTTCAACAGCTTTGTTCAGTATGTTGCGTCCTGGCAATACTCTTTATTATTTAACAGGAACTCCTTACGATACGATCCAAGAAGTTATCGGTTTAGCTGGAAACAAGCGCGGTAACATGAAGGAATATGGGATTGATTTCAAAGCTACTGAATTGCTAGATGATGGTTCAGTTGACTATGACCAAGCCAAAAAAGACTTACAAGATGAATCTATTAAAGTAGTTGCTATCCAACGTTCTCGTGGTTATGCTGTTCGAGATAGTTTCACAGTTGAAAAAATCGCCAAGATGATCAAATTCGTAAAATCAATTCGTCCTGACGTCAATGTCTTCATCGATAACTGTTACGGTGAATTTTCAGAGAAAGAAGAACCAACTTTTTACGGTGCTGATATCATGGCTGGTTCACTTTACAAAAATGCTGGAGCTGGTTTAGTTAAGAGTGGTGCCTACATCGTTGGTCGTGAAGACTTAGTCGACGGTGCCGGGTCACGTTTGACAGTTCCTGGTGCGGGTAAAGGTGAAGGTGCTACTTGGGGTTACTTGCGTGACTTCTATCAAGGATTCTTCATGGCCGCTCATACGACTGGCGAAGCCTTGAAAGGTATGATCTTCACTGCAGCTTTGTGTGAAGAAATGGGTATGAACGTTTCACCTAAGTGGGATGCTCCAAGAACTGATATCGTTCAAACAGTTTCCTTCGGTGATCCAGATCCAATGGTTAAATTCTGTGCTGCCATCCAACACTACTCACCAATGAATTCTTTTGTTGATCCAATTCCTAGTCATCAAGATGGTTACGAAGATGACGTCGTTATGGCTTCAGGTAGTTTCGTTGAAGGATCAACTATCGAGTTATCATCTGATGGACCAATCAGACCACCATATTCACTTTATATTCAAGGTGGTTTGTCATATGCACACGTTCAAATCGCAATTACACAAGCAGTTAGAGAAACATTTTATAAATAAAATCAATGGTTGATTAAGTATGCCATCGTCCACAAAATCCCTGTGATTGGTTATTGAGCCATCACAGGGATTTTGTTCCCGACTAGATATCAGTCTGTATTTATAAATATCTAAAAAATAAAGCCCCGATAGAATTCAGTAATTGAGTTCCATCGGGGTTTTGTTGTTTTGATTAGAGTTAATTGTAGTAATACTATAAAAGACTATCTAGTCGGTAGTGAGAGCTCTGGAAAATGCTCAGCCGCCAGATTATCCTTAGCGATTTATCGCTTAGGATAAGGCCAATCTTGGAGACAGTTCCCGGTCTTGGAATTGGCTTCAAGTTGTGCCGGCAGCGTTCCAGCGTTTTCCAGAGCCGAACGGACGATGGTAGTGTTAACACTAATCCTATTTCTTAATAATCTTTTCGATAGCTGTAACTTCATCATCAGTGAAATCTAGCTTGTTGATGGCATCTAAATTGTCGTCTAAGTGTTTTACGCTAGTAGTTCCGATAATTACACTCGATACGACAGGATCTCTTAGAAGCCATGCTAGTGACATTTGACTCAAGGTTTGATTACGGTTTTGGGCGATGTCGTTTAATTCATTTAGTTTAGCAACTAAGGCATCTTTACCATTGGCTAATAGGACTTTGTTGGTTGGATGAATCTTGAAATCGTCAGTCAATCCATTTAAGTAGCGGTCAGATAATAGTCCTTCACATAGTGGTCCGTAGGCAATAGCGCCAACGCCACCGTCTTTTAGAACATCTCTTAAACCGCTGGCATCAACATGGTCATTCAATAAATTCATACTCATTTGGTTCAAAACAACGGGTGTGCCGAATTCTTTGAATAGTTTGAGTGCTTCTTTCATCTGTGGAACTTCAAAGTTTGAAACTCCAACGTACAATGCTTTACCTGATTTGACGATATCATCAAGGGCACGAACTGTTTCGTAGATTGGTGTTTGGTCGTCATAACGGTGAGCGTAAAGTACATCGACATAGTCCAAATTAAGGCGTTCTAGAGAAGAGTCGATTCCTTGAAGGAGAGCCTTTCTAGAAGTACCGGTACCAAAGGGTCCATCGTGAATTTCATAGCCGATTTTGGTAGAAATAACCAATTCATCACGATATGGTTTTAAATCAGTGTTCAAAACTTGTCCGAGCAATCTTTCTGAACTACCGAAGTCACCGTCACCATAGTGGTTGGCAACATCGAAGTGGAAGACGCCACGGTCAAAAGCGTGTAGTAAAACTTTCTTGCGGTCGGCTAGTGGATCAGCACTGCCATAATGACGCCATAATCCTAGAGAAATTGGTGGTAAAACTAGACCAGAGTTTCCAGCATGGCGCACTGGTCCTTGGTAACGATTATCTGAAGCTGTATACATCTAATCATCCTTTCAACTACTAAAGTTACCTAAATGATAAATCACTGCAAACGGTTGCGCAATTAACTAGCCGGTAATTAAGTCACGTCTGCGGTAACCAAGATAACCGACAACGATTAAAATAGCGGCGATGAGTAACTGCCACCCAAAAGTTGCCATGTCAAAATTATGAACGGGAACCTTATCGATGAACCCAAAAGGTGTGATTTTTTCGGTCCAATCAGGTAATTTTAATAGTTTGCCGAAGTATTTTACAAAGAATCCGACGATTAAATATCCATAATTTAAACTGACTAATTTAGGCATCCAACCTAATAGACAAGTTGAAATACCAAGCATGATTAGAGTTGGAGACAAGTAGCCGATGAAACAATTCCAGAAGAGATCAAATTTCAAAGGTTGTTCCATAACGGCGTTACCACCAAGGTATAATCCCAAAATGCCAGCGAATAGAACCGCAATACTAGTAATGAATGCAATCAAAGTTACAGAAGAAAATAGTCTGAGACGACTAGTAGGTTTTGAATGAATAATTTCTAGATAGCCCTTGTTTTCGCCATTTTTTAAATAATTGATGAGAGAAATACCAGGAATCAAAGCTAAAACAGCGAAGACAATAATCAAAACACCAATGAACTGTTTGATTAACAATAAATTAGCAGTGTCAATGGCTTTGGTATCTAATAATTGACTAAACATCGGGTTAGTTTTGAGAATATCTCCGATAGTGTTAAAAATTGAACCATAAGTCATGCCTAAAATCATAATTCCGAAGAACCAAACTAAAATGCTGATTCGATTGAGGCGCCACAATAGTGAAATTGGTCCACGTAAGAAGACACTGGCGTTTTTTCGGCCTGGTCTAGTGGCAATCAAGCCAGAACCGATGTCACGATGTCCGTTGAGATAAAAGGCTAGGATTATCAAAATCGTTGAAACTACGAGCATGAAAAGGACTGGTAACCAGTTGTTATCTTGATAAGTTGAGAACTTTTCGACCCAACCTAAAGGGACAAACCAAGTATATTTGGGATGCGTTACGTCGGATATCATTCTAGCGATGTACATTACCGCAAAAATTAAATAAGCGAGTATCGTTGCGGAACGGGAGTTGTCACTCAACTGAGCTATCACGGCGGCCACAGTAGCGAACATGAAGCCAGCCGCACCTAATCCGATCCCCAATAAGAAATTACCATTAGTATCAGTTCCGGCTAAACCGGCAAATTGTAATCCAATGGCGTAAATCAGACCAATGCCAAAATTTAAAACGAAGCTTTCAATCAAGACCGCTGCTAAATGCGACATCCGACCGACTGCGTGCGCTTGAATCAGTTCTAAAACACCAGATTCCTCTTCGCCACGGGTATTTTTGATTACGAAGTAGTAGTTCATAATAACGGCGAAGATAGCCATAAAGACGGTCATTTCAGCCGCAAAGACGTCAGCACTAGTGTAAGGACCTTGAGGCATTTTCCCAAAGAGGGAGACCATTGCTGGTGTTTTGAGAGTTTTAACAATTTGGTCGATACCGGCTTTTGAACCATAAAGACTAGTGAATTTGCCAGCAACACCGACGAATAGAGTTATTAGGACTAAAGCCCAGAGTGATAGTTTGAGCCAATCACGTTTGAAATTAAATTTGGTTAAGAAAAGAGTTTTTTGAAATCGTTTAGTTTGCATGTTGATCCACCTCGTTGGAATCATAATAACGAAGGAATAAATCTTCTAGAGTTGGTGGTGTGGCTTGGATAGAGAGGATTTGTTTTTTAGATAGGTAATCCATCACGGCATCTAAATGTTCCGAATCGACAGCTAGAGTTTGACTACCGTTATTTTCCGTAACGACGTTATGGACACCGATTAAAGTTGGCAATTCGGGAGTAGGTTCGGCAGTTTGGACTTTGATAACAGTTCTAGTCAGATGTCTCATTTGCTCTAATGTACCAGTCTCGACGATTTCACCGTTACGGATAATACCGATTCGATCACACATTTTTTCTACTTCGGATAAGATGTGACTCGACAATAAAACGGCTTTGCCAGCTTGTTTGAGCTTGAGCACTTCTTGTTGGAAAACTTCTTCATTCAAAGGATCTAATCCGGAAGTAGGCTCATCGAAAATATATAATTGAGCTTCTGTCGACAAGGCTGCGATCAAGGCAACTTTTTGACGATTACCTTTTGAATAAGTACGAGCTTTCTTAGTAGGGTCGAGTTGGAATCTTTTAATTAACTCGTCAGTTTTTTGAGTGTGGCGATTGTGACTGAGTTTTAAAAACAGATCGATGATTTCACCACCAGTCAGATTAGGCCACAAGTAAACATCACCGGGGACATAGGCTAGATGTTGATGAATTTTAACAGCATCTTTGAAAACATCACGTCCAAAGATTGTTGCTTTACCACCAGAAGCCCGCAGAATTCCGAGAAGAGTTCGAATTGTGGTTGATTTCCCGGCACCATTAGGTCCGATAAATCCAAAGACTTCCCCGGGATAAATATCAAAAGTGATATTTTTTAAAGCTTGGAATTTACCGAATCTCTTTTGAAGATGATCGATATGCAAAGTTGGTTTTGGTTGATTAAACATAATAAATTACCTCTAAAAATGAAATATAATTCTTGAATAGTTCACTATTTACCGAGTATATTAAAGCTGGGTATTATGCTTGTCAATCGCGGAATAATGGGCTTTTGAACTATTTTGGGAGTCGATTTTAAAAAGATTGATAGATTAAGCCAAAAACTGAAATATTTAATAAAAATTTTTTTGAGGAATTTATCATGACTAATAATTTAGAACGTAAGAAAGATAAAAAGCAGACAATTTTAGAAGCGGCGACTAAAGTTTTCTTAGAAAAAGGTTACAAAAAAGCCTCAATAGCACATATTGCTAAAGAGGCGAGGTCTTCTCAAGTGACGTTGTATAAATATTTTCCAAGCAAGGTAGTTCTAGGACGAGCAGTTATTATTAAATTAATTATTGATGGTTATTCAGAATACGACAAATTACTAGATGATGATTCACAATCATTCGTCGAAAAAATGAAAGTAATGATGAGTAGTAGTTCGAGTTTGGCTGATGGTATCAATGATGATTTCGTAGTATTTTTACAAAAGGAATTCAGTAGTCGAAATGGTGATACTAGTGTAGTGAAAGTCTACAATCAATACAAACGTAATTTCTGGTTTAAACTGCTAGATCAAGGTCGTCAAGAAGGGGTTATAAGCGATGAAGTAACTAATGAAGGCGCAATGATTTTCTTAGATTTATTTATTAATTATTCAATGAATGCTAAAGAAAATGGTGTTGTTGCCTTAAAAAATCACGAGAAGGATATTATTCACTTATTCTTTTATGGAATTATGGGACGTTAAATTCGGTAATAATAGTTGGTAATCACGGAAATAATCACTCTTGAGTTTACCGAATTCATCAATTAAAGCGTGCAATTCTTCAGCTTGTTTAGAATCCATTTTGAAGTCCTTTTGGACGGAATTTTTGAGTTGCATATAAGTGGGCCGTTTTGTAAAAGTATGCAGTTGAGTGAAGAGTTTCATGGCATAGTTGTCGGCTACAAAGACAGGACGATGGAAGTAGTAGAGCAGTAACACGTCAGCTGTTTCGTTGCCGATACCTTTGAGAGCCAGTAGTTTTTTGCGAAGAAGATTAGTAGGGAGCTTTTCCCATTCATCGAAATCATTCACGTAGGCTGTTAAAAGTGAACGTAAGTAGATAGCCTTATTGTGGAAAAAGCCACTAGGTTGGATCAGTTGTTCTAAATCAGCAGAGGATAATTGCAAAATTTTATCAGCTTCAAAATTGGTTGCTTTTTTGAGATTATCTAATGATTTAGCGACATTTTTTGAGTTAGTATTTTGAATTAAAATCATTCCTGAAAGCATTTCTTCAGTTTTTTCAGCTGGCCACCAATTTTGTGGTCCGAGTTTTTTAGTAAGTAAGTTTAGTAGTTCATAAATATCAATTTGTGTGTACAAAGTCATTTCCCCCAAAGATTAATTATCTAATATGTTGACGGAAAAAGGGTGTATTTACTCTTGAATACGTTTTCATAAGCTTTTGCGATTATTTCAGAAAAATAATTGTGATACGATAATATACGCTGATTAATTATGGGGGTGTAATTATTATGGGTATTATTTTTGTTATAGGTTCTATTACGTCTCTGATCCTTGAGAAATATGTTTTAGCAAATAATTCACACGTTTGGTTGGGAGCTATCGAACCAGTAATTTCAATTATTTTCATAATTAGTTTAATGTTGACTAATTACATGAAATTTGATATTTTAAACGTCATTTTGGCAGTCGTATACGTTTCACTAAGCTTTATTTTCTGGGGACAAGGAAACGATTTATATCATCAAAGAGTCGTTAATCGAATATATGAATAAGTTTTATTCTATCAAAAAAGGACTTCACTAGAGTGTAAGACACATTCTGGTGAAGTCCTTTTTGTTAATAATCAGATAAAAGTGAACCAATCATTGCTGCAAAGATGAAGAAGTAAAGAAGTACTACTAATACGACAAGAGCGAATTGGAATATTCCAGCACGATTCCAAGTTGCTTGAACCGCTTTAAAAGTTTCTACATCACTGTAGTTACCTTTTTGCCACGCCCAAGTGTTGCCCTTAAATCCAACGACGAATATCCAAAAAATATTAAAAATTGGAATTAAGCAGAGTAGTGGTAAATAGGTTTTGTTACCAATTCCCCAGATAAAATTAAACATAAAGGCTCCCCAGTTCCAACCTTTGATTTCATTTGGTACAGCTCTTCCAGTTTCGTTCATAATTTTCCCCTTTTACAATAAATTGTGCAGTAAGTATATCGTAAAGAGAAATTTCTAACTACAAAAAATCAACGTTTTAGCAACAAAATTAATCCAAAGATAATCAAGACTATATAAACGTACTTAGTAAAATGCTGGCTGTCGATTTTTGAATTGATCCAATTTCCTAGTGGTATCACGATTAACAACAAAGGAATAACCATCGCTAATAGTTTGACGACTTCAATATTCCACATGCCAGAGGCCAGTTGACTCAAGACAACTAAACTGCCGACACAGACGAAATGACCTTGTAAGATGCCACGCAATTTGTCAGCGTCCCATTTTTTGGCTGTACCGTAGACGACGATGGGGACGCCGTGGCTGTTAAATGAAGCACCCAAGATTCCCGAAACGATTCCAGCTAGATAATCGTATTTGTCACCAATTTTCAAATGAGAAGTCTTTTGACGTTTTAAAGCATAGAGATTGTATACGCCATAAATTACGATAAAACTTCCTAATACTTTCATGATGATTTGTGGAGAACCGAGTTTGATAATCAAAATCCCAACAGGAATCCCCAAAATTGAACCGATAACTAGTCGTTTGAGAGTTGCTAAATCGATGTGTTGGCGATATTTCAAAGCTACCGGAACTGCTACGATCAAACCTAAGGCTCCAATCAAGGCGGTTGAAGTTTGTAAGTCAAAGGCTATCAAAGCTAGTAATGGCATGGTAACTAAAGCTTCACCGAATCCAAAAACAGTCCGCATCAAAGCTCCAAATAAGGCGATTAAAACTACGATAAAGTAAGTCATTAAATTTATCCTTTCTCAAAAATAAGAGGGCCAAGTTAAACTTGGTCCTCTTTTGTGATATTCTCTACAGAATTGGTGATAAGAGTCGTGAAAATCTTTGTTTAAAGTGGAGCCACATACCTTGTTCCTTGATAATTTCTGGCGTCAAAAGAATTGAGTCATCCATATCTTTTTTGATGGAACGAGTAATTTGGTGTGCGACTTTGGCATCGTAAATAAAGGCGTTAGCTTCGAAGTTTAATGAGTAACTTCTGAAGTCATGATTCATTGAACCTACAGAACATATTTTATCATCAAAGACCGATGTTTTGGCATGCAAGAAGCCTTTTTGATAACTGTAAATTTTGATTCCGTAAGTCGTTAGTAAATTAGCATAATATTGCGTTGCACGATAGATAAATGGGTGGTCTGGCATACATGGAATCATGATCCTGACATCGACTCCAGATCTTGCAGCAATCGTTAAAGCAGTGAACATGGCATCATCAGGTACTAAATAAGGTGATTGAATCCAGACACTCTTCTTGGCACTGACGATCATATCGATGAAACCATCTTTTAGGATTTCTTCACGGTTATCTGGCCCATCAGAAATAATTTGGATAGGCAAGTTGGCATCGGTATTGAATTTGTCAGATGGGAAGTACTTTTCCAAGAATTCCAATGGTTCGGCGTTGCGGTCTAGAGAAGCATTCCAGTCACGGAAAAATCTTTCTTGCAACAACAACGTGGCGGCACCAAAGATTCTTGAGTGAGTATCGCGCCAATAACCGAATTTTTCGGTGGTGTTGACGTATTGATCACCGACGTTGAATCCACCGATCCAACCAATAGTTCCGTCGACGACAACAATTTTTCTGTGCAAGTGATAGTTCAAACGAGTTTTAGCAATTACGTTTTTAGAAGTGATAAAAGGTAAAACTTCACCACCAGCAGCTTGGAATTTCTTAAAGTATTTAGGCTTAGTTCCACCAGAACCCCATGGATCATAGAGGATTCTGACTTCGAGGCCTTCTTTAGCTTTTTGCGTTAGTAAGTCTAAGAACTGGTCTCCGATATTACTCTTGATAAAAGCATAATATTCCACGTGAACAGTTTCTTTGGCTTTTTTGATATCTTCAAACATATTTTTGAACTTTTCTTGCCCATCGAAGAATAGTTCAATCTCATTGTGACGCGTTAGTGGCGCTTCTTCGGTCTCGTTGAAGAATCTTATTATGTGGTCGGCATAACGCGTCTCATCGTAACGAGAGGCGTTTTGAGGACGCTTTTGAGCAGCTATGGCCATTTTCTTTAGTTGGCTTAAACTGTAATGTTCTTGTCGGCTAATATTGAAGATCTTTTCTTGAGCAATCCCACGACCCAAGAAAGCGTATATAAGGAATCCGACAATTGGTAATAACACGAGAACCAAAATCCAAGCCCAAGTAGTAACGATATTACGAGGCCTGTGGAAGACAGTAATCAGTGCTGAAATTGTATTGACTATTAAGATAATGAGAATTAGCCAAATGATCCAAATATCAATCATAAAATAAATTCCCCTCTATTATTCTTAATAGAAAGTTTACTTCAAAATGCTCATAAAATCTAATTTTTAGAGTTTTAAAACAAAATAAAAAAGCCTAATAATAGGCTTTTTTTAATTACGATTATCACCGAAGATAATAATTAAACGTAGTAGTTGTAGAGCAGTTGAAATAGCAGCAGCGACATAAGTTAAAGCGGCTGAGAAAAGAACTTTCTTAACCATAGGAACTTCATCGCTATCGAGCATTTCACCTGAACTCAAAATCTTAATAGCACGACCAGAAGCATTGAATTCAACTGGCAAAGTAACTACTTGGAATAAAACAACTAAGGCGAATAACCAAATACCGATTGTGATCAAAGTATGATTCATACCTAACAAGGCACCAACGATGATCAAAGGAATAGAAGCGTTAGAACCAAGATTAACGGCAGGAACTAAAGCAGCTCTCACACGCATAGGCACGTAACTAGTTTGATCTTGAATCGCATGTCCACATTCGTGAGCAGCAACCCCAATTGCCGCAACCGAAGTAGAATCATAAGTTGATTCAGAAAGATTTAAAGTTTTATTACCAGGATTGTAATTATCGGTCAAATTACCACTGACTTTGTTGATTTGAATATTTTGTAACCCAGCATTGTCCAAAATGAACCTTGCAGCATCAGCACCACTGATTCCGTGATGACTGGTGAATTGATCATATTTTTTGAAATTATGATTGACGTACCATGATGCCCACAAACTGATAACTAAACCAATAATTATCAATAAATAGCTGGGACCAAAACCGTAACCATATCCGTACATATAAGTTAACTCCTCTTTAATGTATTATTTGTTACATTATATCCATTAGTTGTGAAGTTTTCTTGAACAATACGATCTAATTGATTGATTTCAATAGTTTGAAGAGAAATTTGATCTTTCAAAAATACTAACAGTCTTTGAGCAATTTCTGACTTTTCAGCATCTGTGACATCTTTAAAAGTAACCATTAAGGCAGCTTTTTGGTTGTCCAAATCTAAGTCGCTTAGAGAAATCAAAGCACTGATTTTTTCAGTATGTTTTCTTTGCAATAACCAGTAAATTCCATCGTTACGCATGATAGTTTTAGCACTATCAGAAATATACTTAGTCGTTGGATCGATTTCTAAGCCGAGAAATTGACTGACTTCTTTAAGATTGAAATGTGTTGGAAAATCCCAGAAGAAACTTTTCGTAATGAAAGGTCGATAGGATTTCATTTTTATATCTGACATTTATTTCCCTCTAATCAAAATTATTCGATGATCATACTCTTCTTGGCACTCTTGTGAAGTTTGTGCATGAATGGTTTCAACTTCTCAGTTGTTAGAAGTCCTAACAAGTAGAAACCAATTCCAAATGCCAACAATATAATAATATCTTTTGTGGCGTTAGGCCAATAAATTCCACCGACGGCTTCACGAATCAGGTTGACCGCATAGGTAAATGGCAAGTATGGGTTGATAACTCTGAAGAATCCATCGGAAAGGACAACAGGGAAGTTACCACCGGCACCAGAAATTGATAGCACCAGAATGATAATACCTAATCCCTTACCAACCGTTCCAAACATTTGGACGAGCGAGTAAAGAATTGAAATGAAGACGAAACTTACCAGCATACAGAATAGTATTAACCAGATCTTTTGTTTCGTGTAAGCATGCAAGATGAAAATATTACCAAGAGCAGCCGAGATAGCTTGTAGTTGGTTCAAGAATCCGAAGGTCAAGTAACGGCCATTGAATCTTTGTTTGAAGCTGTAACGATACTTTTGACGGTCATTCAACTTGAAGTGAACTGTGAAGACACTGGATAGCAACAAGGCACCAACCCAAATACACAAGGCTAGGTAGAATGGCGCACTGGCAGAACCATAGTTTGGCACATCGTAAAGATTGTCTTGTTTCAATTTAACTGGGTTAGCGAAGAAATCGGATTCCTTTTCAGCATCGGACTTCATTAATTTGATAATAGCACCCAAATCAACGTCTTTCTCACCTTTTTTGAGTAGGGTAGCTGAATGGTGAACGTCTTTCTTCAACTGTGGCCAATCGTTTTGAGCAAAGTCATTAGCAGTAGATAAGGCTTTTTCTAGTTCAGGAGTTTTGGAATTGACCAGATTTAGAGTAGTCGTTAATTCATTTTCGATTTGTGGTAATTGATATTGCACGAAGAAGGTAGCTGTAGAAAGTTTCTTCTTCAAAGTTGGATAGTCATTATTATAAAAATCATTGGCTAAATTAATACCTGTCACAATATTTCCCATGTTACCGTTTAACAATTGGTTGGCATCATGAATTTCATTACCAACAGCTGGCAATTGCTTTTGGTATTTTTGAAGGTAAGTCAAAGCTGTTTTCAAAACGCCTTGTGTATTGTTCAAAAGTCCTGGAATAGCAGGGATGATATTGTTGTTGACATCACTAAGAGTTGAACCAGCGTCCTTTAAGAAAGTACTGATATTAGTGATGGTATCAGAAACACTATCGGTAATATTGAGATCTTTGATTTCAGCAACACCACTAGCAATCTTATCGGATTGTGCTTGCAACTCAGAAAGCTTGTTTTGTAGTTGAGTTGTATCGAGATCTTGATAGTTGTTGATGATATCGTTAGCCTTGTCAGCTAGGGTTTCATTTAGAGCAGCTAAGTCGTTTAGATGTTTGATAGGTTTGTCAAAAATAGTAATTTGATCGTGGCCTAAGTCTTGAGCTAAACGGTTGAACAAGTCTTGTAAATCACTCAATGATGAAGCAATTTGACGACTAACTTGAGCTAATTGTGTCGCATCGCTAGCAACATTTTCGAGGACAGTTTTGAGCTGTTCTTTTAATTGTTCATTAGTTGGATCGTTTTTGATTTTGTCAATCAAGGTATTGGCGTTTTCCAAGGAATTGCTAATTTGTTTAGCAATGTTGTAAATCATGGATAGACCAGTATCAACAGTTGATTTGATGACAGGTAGAGCTTTTTGAATTTTTGGAATTAATTCATTTTGAACTTTGTTAGTAGCATTTTGAGCGTCTTCTCCGAGTTGTTGAATATCGGGGATGACGTTTTGAACTTTGTTAACGACTTGAATACCATTTTCGACTTGAGTGATACTAGTATCCATTAATTTAGAAATTTGGCCAAAGTCACCATCAATCTCATTGATTTGAGAACCGGCACTTTGAATTTCAGGGATTTTAGTTTGTAAGTCTTTGACAGCCGTACCACCAGCATCAGCTAATGGCAAAATATTGTTGATATTGGTTAGTTTTTGCGCATCCTGATTGAGTAGTGGCAAATAGCCATACATATCGTTGACTTGTTGTAATTTATTATTTAAATTTGGCACCATGGTGTTGGCGTATTGGACCTTATCCATGATGTTTTGTAGTTCCGGCAAGTTATCGTCAGTTGTGACTAATAGGGAAGACAGACGCCGCAACATTGGTAAATTGTGTTGAATATCGACTCCAGATTTATTCAGAACTTTCGTAATAGTTTTACTAATAGTTCCCATGAATTCACTGGAAATAGTCGTTTGTAAAGTCGTCGCCCCGGTTTCTGTCAATTTCGGGGCAATCGCATTGATTTTCTGGTTGACCGAGAAGACCAAAGTAGGCTTCTTAATGTGTCCTGATAAGAAACTGATGATGTCGCGTGAGAACTTCTTAGGTACATAAATACCAGCGTAATAAGAACCATCTTTAACACCTTGGTCAAGTTCTTTCTTAGAATCAACGAAAGTCCAACCTAATTTGTGGTTCTTCTTCAAGTTGTCGATTAATTGATCACCGATTTCAATTTTTTGTCCCTCAACTTTGACGGCTTGATCATCGGAATAAACAGCAACTTTTAGTCCACTGGTGTTTGAATATGGGTCCCATAACGCCCAAACGTTAAACCAACAGTACAAACATGGCAAAATAATCATAGCCAACATTAGTAAAGTGGCGGGTTTTGAGTGTAAAGTCCTCTTTATATCTAGTCTGAATAGCTCCCAAGCTTTGATAGAAATCCCCTCCAAATCTCCTAAAAACTAAACGGCGCAACGCAATTATATAACGTTATGGTAACGGATTATAGTAAATGAAACCATTAACCGTTTTTAAAATTTCAGAATCGTCGTGGAGCATTGAATGTTCTGCATTAGTCCCCTTAATTAAATATTCGTTATATTCTTTTACCCGTGGTTTGAGAATATATGAGATGGATTTGGCTGAAGTAACCGAAATGTATTTATCACTATTTGAATGGTCACCGACGTTTCCAAAAATATTTAAAACTCGTAGGTCATCTGAAATATTGTTTTTATTCATAAATATTCTAAAATATGTAGGACTCATGAAAGCAGGACGACCATTGGGACGAACTCGGTTGACGTTGGGAAGATCACCTAGTCCAATAATTCCGTTGAAAGGTCCTGCAATGAGCACTAGTTTTTTGAGTCGTGGCATATAAGGACGCATTTTTTCCCTTAGATTGACTAGAACTAAGGCGACTGCTCCAAGAGAGTGTCCAATGGCGTCATATGTAGTAAATTCATGCTTTAAGCGTAAGTCAAATAAGAGTTTCACTAACCAATATTCCATTTGGTTACTGCCAACCCACTTGTTTTGGAAGACAACTTGCACAATTGGATGTTCGTCGTCAGTCCAAGTTCCTTCATATGTAACTTTGCCACGCCAGTTAATATTAGCTTTGAGAAATTGGTCTGATTTTTTACCGTTACATTTCAAAGCTGATTCAATCATTTTTTGTGTCGTATAGTCTCCACCACGAAATCCGTGGATGTAGAGTATCGGCCATTGTCCCTTTTTCATAAATTCACCCCAACAAGATATTATTATATAATTATTATTGAGAAATTTTAACCAAATGAGGTATGACAATTGCAAAAATATTATGCAGTAAGAAAAGGAAAAAAGCCAGGCATCTATTTAACATGGCCTGAATGCAAGAAACAAGTCGATGGTTTTGCCAATGCTAGATACAAAAGTTTCACAAGTCGAGTAGAAGCCGAGAAGTTTTTAACGGGAACGGATTCCTACAATAATAATAAGAAGAGTTCTCCTAAAAAAGTAACTAAAACATCAAATATTAATGATTTTGACGTAGTGATCTACACAGATGGCGGATCACGAAATCATGGCAATGTTAAAGGTGGCCACGTTAGAACCGACGACAAAGCTGCTTGGGCTTATCATATCAGTAATAACGGCCAAACATATGAAGGGACCGCAGGTGAGTTAGGTGCAACTAATAACCGCATGGAGATAATGGCCCTAATTCAGAGTATTATTCGATTAAATGACCTGAAAATCAACCAACAAAATGCGATATTTGTCTTAGATTCTCAATATGTCCTAAATGCCATTACTAAAAATTGGTTAAATGGTTGGAAAAGAAGAGGCTTCAAAAAGGCTGATGGCAGTGCTTTGGCAAATGTTGAATTGTGGAAACAACTAGACCAGTTATTGCCAACCGTTCCGAAAAAAACTTTCGAGTGGACTAAAGGACATGCAACTAATGTCGGAAATAATCGAGTTGATGAATTGCTGAACGAAACTATGGATAAAATGTAAAAATAGCCTTGTTAGAATGTAGTTTTACAATCTAAAAAGGCTATTATTTTGGTTAAATAAAATAGAACTAAGCTTTTCTCAAAACACGTACACGGATAAATTTCCCGATTTCAGTCACGATCAGAACAATAAATCCGGCGATAATTGGAATTCCCCAACCGTACCAGAAATTGATATTGGTTGTGTGGAAGATGTCTTGCATGAATGGTAGATAAATAATTCCCATTTGTAGCAAGATCAAGATTCCAATGATGTAAAAGGCCATCTTGTTTTGGAAGAAGTATTTAGAAATAACTGGATAATTATTTCTTAGATTAAAGAGATAGAAAATTTTACCGAAGATAATAATGTTAAGTGCCATCGTACTACCGACAACTTCAGGCAATCCTTGACGAGTTAACATATCAAAAGCCCAAATTCCTAGTCCAGAAATCAGCGCTGAAACGTAGACGATTTCGAAGGTATCTAATTTCGTCAGTAGACCAGCTTTGACATTTCTAGGACCACGAGCCATGATTCCAGATTCTGGTGGTTCGAAAATAAAGGCGAATTGGATCGTTAAGGCAGAAACCATGTTGATCCAAAGCAATTGAGCAGGATAAAGTGGCAAATCTTGACCAAGCAAGATACTAATTACCACGATCAAACCTTCAGCAAAACTAGTAGGTAATAGGAAACGAATTGTCTTACGAATGTTATCGAAGACGTGTCGACCTTCACGAACAGCCACTACGATGTCAGCAAAGTCATCATCGGCTAGAACCATATTGGCAGATTCTTTGGCAACTTCGGTACCTTTGATACCCATAGCGACACCAATGTCAGCTTGTTTCAAGGCAGGCGCATCGTTGACACCATCACCAGTCATTGAAACGACGTGTCCGTTAGCTTGTTGAGCACGGACGATTCTTAATTTGTTAGCTGGTGTAGTTCTGGCAAAAACGTTGTAATTATCGATTTTAGCAGTCAATTCATCATCAGACATAGCATCGATTTCAGGACCTGTGATAGCACGAACGACTGAATCCAAATCTAGTTTGTTAGCAATTGCCATCGCTGTATCAGGATGGTCACCAGTAATCATTTTGACCTTGATACCAGCCATACGTAGTTCGTGAATTGACTTTCTAGCTTCTTCACGAGGTGGGTCGATGATACCGACTAAACCAACTAAGTTTAAATCTCCAATTTTGTCTTTATCGATTTCTTCTAAGTTATCATCGACAATTTGATAAGCTAAGGCGACCACTCGTAAACCATCAGAAGCTAAATTTTTCATTTGATTGTTCCAATAGTCTTTATCAGTGTCTGATTTAGAAAGGTTCATGATAGTTGAAGGGGAACCTTTGACCATTAAAACTCTGTTTCCTTCAAAGTCCGCCAAACGAGCGGAGAATCTAAAGGCTGAGTCAAATGGCAGTGAGTCGATTTCGTCAACTTCAGGATCTTTACCAGTCATTTTACGATAAAGTGTTGTTAAGGCACCGTCAGTTGGTTCACCGTTTAATTCCCAACGATTATTTTCAAAATGCAACTGAGCATCAGTCGTTTGACCAGCGATATGAACTAGTTCTCTCATGTGTTCATCTTTTTGCCAATCATAAGTTTGACCGCCGAGCTTTAAGTCACCAGCGAAATCAACACCACCGTCAGCATTGTAACCAACACCAGTAACATCGAAGACGTGATTTGGAGTGACAACTTTTTGAACAGTCATTTCGTTTTTAGTTAAAGTACCAGTTTTATCAGTATTAACGATATCAACAGCACCCAAAGTTTCAACAGCAGGTAAGGATTTGACGATAACGTTACGCTTAGTCATTTTACGAGTACCCATGGCTAAAACAACTGAGGTACTAGCAGGCAATCCTTCAGGCATTGAACCTACGACCATGGTAATCACAGAAATTAACAAAGTAGGTAGGGTATAAGTGTCGATAAAGTAACCAATAATGAATAGAACTACCGCTGCAATCACAATAGCAACGGATAAACCAAAACCTAATGAATTCAAGTTTTGCATCAATGGGGTTGGTTTTTCTTTAACGTTTTCTACTGAATCTTGAATTTGACCAATTTCAGTATCGCCGGCTGTGGCAACCACGATTCCGAGTCCAGAACCCTTGGTAACAGCAGTTGAGGCGTAAACCATGTTCTTTCTTTCAGCTAAAGGAAGTTTGTCATCAGGGATGGCCTCTTCAATTTTTTCAACGGGATTAGTTTCACCAGTCAAAACAGATTCTTGAACACTCAAGTTATCAGCGGAAATCAAGCGCATATCAGCAGGGACAGCATCTCCAGCTTCCAGGTTGACTAAGTCACCAACAACTAAGTCACGAGCATCGATTTCTAGTTTTTCATCATCACGGAAGATGAAGTTTTTGGAAACTAATAATTCACGAATCTTTTCTAGAGCGTTACCAGCCTGTCTTTCTTGGACATATCCAATAATGGCATTAGCGATAATTACTAATCCAATAACGATTGAATCAGAATAACGATGCATTAAGAAAGTCATAATAGCAGCTGCAGCTAAAATATAGATGATACTGTTGTTGAACTGCTTAATGAATTGGATGAATTTGGAAGTTTTCTTGGTTTCTAGCTCGTTTTTACCATCACGATCTAGGCGCCGCTTGACTTCGGCACTAGTTAAACCTTTCTCCAAATCCGTTTGGTATTTTGAAGCCAGTTGTTCACTGGTTAATTGCCAAGTTTTTGTAGAATTTTGTATCGGGACATGATCCGAATCGGAATTTTCGGATGAAGTAGAATCAAAGACAGTTTCGTCTTTCATGTAGTCATTCCTCCTAGTTATTTAGATATTGATCTATCTCTCATTTTAATAAGATGATATTAACTTGATTATATATGGTTGAGGCTAAAAAAAACAACACCTTCACTAATTATTGTTTGTTAGGTCAGTATATGCCGTCCTCCATAGCAAAGAAAATTTGGCTGGAACGTAGTGGGCACGATTTTGAGCTTTTGCATAAACCAAGTGCGCAAAATCTCAAAACTCGGCCTTATTCTAAGCAACAAGTTGCTAAGAATAACTTCACTACTGAGCCAATTTTCTTTGCTATTCCGGACTAGAGAGTAACTTTAAATATTAATAGAAAAATAAATAGCATTCATATATAGAATGTAGTTCTATTCATTCAGAACCTATTCTAGTAATACGAATGCTATTCTTGTCTTTAGTTTAATTGAACAAACCGCTGAAGAAGGAAACAATGCTATCCCAGATTCTTTGTAGGAAATTACGATTTTCTTCTGTATTAAGGTTGTTGAAAATATTTTTGGCTTTGCTCATGATATCGCTACTTAATTTGGAAGCTTGCTCTTTGAAGTTTGAATTCTTCAAAGCACCAGAATTTCTAATTTGAACCATCAAGTTGATGATTTGTTGTTTTTGATTGTCATTGATGATGTTTTGAAGGTTATTCTTTTGCAAGTTGTTATTTACGATCGTGGTGATTTGGTTGACCGTGATGTTGTCGCCCTTTTGGGCCATATCGGATTTGATTCCGGCAACAGCATTGTTTAATTGCTTATCGGAATATCCGTCGGTTCCTTTGTTAGCATCAGTAATACCACTTAAAACGTTCATTTCTTTTTGAGCAGCGTTAACTTGGCTTTGATTTAAGTTATCACCACTGTTGGCGTAAGCGGCGTAGATACCAGCTAAAGCACCAGAACCATCGATTGGAGTAGCTGAAGTTACGTAAATGTTGGCATCACTGATACCAGCAGTAACTGCGGCGTTACGATATTGGTCGGCAGTAATAGTAGTGATATTGTTTTTACCATTATAGTCGACAATTTTGACGTTGATACCAGAGCCAGATGAAGTTTTTTGAATCAAGGCTGAAGACCAAACGCCTGAACTACTAGTAAAAGAACTACCACTTGGATTTAAGTATTTAACTAAAGTATCGCCATTGACAGTAATTGTTTTGTAATTACTGTCGCTGATCTGTGAAGATAAAGCGTTGATAGTACCTTGACGTTGGTCGCTCGTTAGAGATGTTCCCAAAGTCATTACCGGTTGATCACTTAAACTATCAGCCTTAACACTTTGAGCGGTGAAGATTCCCAAAGTAATTACAGATACTAAACTCAATAAAATAATATTTAACTTTTTCACAGTAAAGTCCTCCTTAGTCCCAATTAAACCAGATATGTGTGAAAAATTCGAGAAGATGGCCAATTTTTTTAAAAACTTGTATTTTGAAATGGTTTTTTAAAATAAATTGTGCTATTCTGTAAGTTCTAGGATTACGCTTAAATAAATGTATAAGGATTAGGTGAAACACAATGAAAATTGTCGTTCTTTCAGGCGGAAGAAGTACAGAAAGAAATGTTTCTTTATCTTCCGGAGTTAAAATCACCAACGCACTACGTAGCAAAGGTTATGAAGTCGCATACGTTGATTCATTTTTAGGTAAGGATATCGAAGAAGATAAGATTGATGATCTTTTCACAACTGAACCAGAAAGTGAAAGTAAATTGATTATTGATGATGAAGTCTTAACTGACGAAAAGATCAATGCACTTCGTACCGATGGAACTCGTGGTCTTCTAGGTAGAAACGTTTTGAAGATTTGTCAACACGCCGATATTGTCTACATGGGACTTCACGGTGAAGATGGAGAAAATGGTAAGATGCAAGCTGTTTTCGATGTCTTTGATATTAGATATACGGGAAGTGGTACTTTAGCTTCTGGTCTAGCTATGGATAAGAAATATTCTAAAGAAATTTTTGTTCAAGGCAATATCCCAACAGCTAAGTATGTAACTACTAAGACTGCTAAGATTTTGTCAGAAGATATTCCATTCAACTATCCAATGGTTGTTAAACCTTCTAATGGTGGTTCAAGTGTCGGTACACACATCGTTAAAAATGCGACTGAATTAAGAGAATCAGTTGCTGATGCTTTGAGATTCGATACAGAAGTCTTGATTGAAGAGTACATTCAAGGTCGCGAATTCTCAGTTGCTATTGTTGATGGTTTGGTTCTACCAGCTGTTGAAATTACAGTTGATACAGGTTGGTATGATTTCCAACACAAATTCCAAGAAAACAATGTAACACATTTCATTACACCACCAAATAACTTGGATGATGAAACACACATTAAGATGCAAGCTTTGACTAAGAAGACCTTCGAAGCTCTAGGGATGAGCAACTACGGTCGTGTCGACTTCTTATTACGTGATGGTCAATTGTACGTCATGGAAGCTAACACTTTGCCAGGTATGACACCATTATCATTGATGCCAAGAGAGGCAGAAGCAGCCGGAATTTCATACGCTGATCTTTGCGAAAGAATCATTAAGAGCAAAATGAAGTATTACGAAAATAAAAAATAATTTCTAAAAAAGCCATTTTCTTCTAAGAAAGTGGCTTTTTTTCTAATCAAAACAAACTTAAGGAACAGTTATAATAAAAGCGTAACCATTGAAAATATGGTTTTATTTGAATTTTGGTTAAAATTCCGTCGTCTGTTCAGCTTTGTGGACGCTAGAACGTACAGGGCACAACTTTAAGACAATTCCAGAACTAGGAACTGTCTTAAAGCTTGACCTTTCACTTAGCCGTCACTCCTGACTAGATAACGTCATTTATTGTTTATTGAAACTAAAAACAGAACCACTATCTAGTCCGGAATAGCAAAGAAAATTGGCTCAGTAGTGAAATTATTCTTAGCAACTTGTTGCTTAGAATAAGGCCGAATTTTGAGATTTTGCGCACTTGGTTTATGCAAAAGCTTAAAATCGTGCCCACTACGTTCCAGCCAAATTTTCTTTGCTATGGAGGACGGAATATTACATTAACTGAAGTTCAGAAAGAACTAAAATATTGACTGTGAGGAATGTTTTTATGACAAGAAAAATTGGAATCATTGGAATGGGTAACGTTGGTGCAGCCTGTGCTCACTATATCGTTGCCGGAGGATTTGTGGATGATTTAGTTTTGATCGACAAAAACGAAAAGAAGGTCAAAGCTGATGCGTTAGATTTTGAAGATGCAATGGCAAATCTTCCTTACCACACTAATATTTTTGTAAATGACTATTCACAATTAGATGACGCTGACGTAATTATCTCAGCTGTAGGTCACATTAAGTTGATCGGTGGCGACCATCCTAACCGTTTTGGAGAATTGAAACCAACTGGTGACGATGTTAAAGAAGTTGCTGCCAAGATCAAACAAACAAAGTTCCACGGCATCATGGTCGTAATTAGTAATCCTAATGATGTTATGACTTCGTTGTATCAACAAGTGCTAGATTTCCCTAAGGAACGCGTTATCGGAACCGGTACTTTGCTAGATTCAGCTCGTATGAAGCGTGCCGTTGGTAAAGCCTTCAAAGTCGACCCAAGATCAGTTTCTGGCTATAACTTGGGTGAACATGGTAATTCTCAATTTACAGCTTGGTCAACAGTTAAAGTGATGGACCAACCAATTTTGAAACTTGCTAAAGATGACGGTCTTGACCTAGATAAGATCAATGAAGATGTTCGTATGGGTGGTTTCACGGTCTTTGATGGTAAAGGTTACACTAATTATGGTATTTCAACGGCTGCTGTCAGATTGTCATTGGCTATTTTGAATGATGCTCGCATTGAATTACCAGTGTCTAACTTCCGTGAAGAATACGGAGTTTACTTATCATATCCAGCAATTGTAGGACGTGAAGGTATTTTGAAACAATTACAATTAGACTTACCACAAGAAGAATTGGATAAGTTGCAATACTCAGCTGATTACATCAAGAAAAATCTTAAATAAGTTTCTTAATTTAGTCATTCTCGAAAGAGAGTGGCTTTTTTTATGCCAAAATTTAATTATTTTATATTATTAACTTTATTTTAATGAAATTAGAGTATAATGGCAGTCACAAACAGAAATTCTTTAATAGATTGAGAGGCTGATTTTATAAAAATCGCTAATTGAGAAAACACGGTAATTTATTGCCGTGATGAATCAATGAGTTATGCGATTTTAGGTGCTTCCGCAAACATATGTTCCCCTTATGTGATATAATTACGATACCAAATCATGGGGGAGGGTTCATATGGTCTTAAAAGGTATCAAACTACGTATATATCCAGATGGTTACCAGAAAGAACTGATTGAATATAATTTTGGCGCTAATCGTTTTGTTTGGAACAATATGTTAGACATGATGATCAAACGTCATGAAAATAATCCTGATTTGAAATCTTTAAAAGCATTCGACTTGAACTATATTTTAACAACTTTCAAAAAAGAACACACTTGGCTAAAAAAAGCTGAAAGCACTAGTCTTCAAGTTTCTAATAAAAATTTATTTGAAGCTTATAAAGGATTCTTTAGTAAAAAGCGTAAGTTTCCACGATTCAAAAGTAAGAAATATCCAAAACAAAGTTATCAATCTAAATTTGTTAATAACAATGTTGAAATCATTGATGATTCTTATATCAAATTACCCAAACTTGGAGTAATGAAATATAAGAACAAAAAATCAATTCCTAGTGTAATCAAGTACGTGACTATTCGTAAATCATCAACTAACAAATATTACGCCATTCTTACGGTTGGTGAAGATATTACTAAATTACCAAAGACAAACAGGTCTGTCGGTCTTGATATGGGTGTTTGTGACCTAGTGATCTGTTCAGATGGAAATAAATACAGGACTGTTCGTTTCGATAAAAAATTAGCTAAAAAGAAACACTATTGGGAAAAACGATTAGCTAGACGACGTACGCAAGCTCTAAAAGATATCCAGTATAAAAAGAAATTTGGACTAATTGATCCAAAGTCTTTAGGACAATATTCAAATTATATGAAAGCTAAACTCATGGTAGCTAAATATAGTGAGAAGATAGCTGATCAACGAAAAGACTACCTTCATAAAATAACTCGTGAATTAGTTGAAAATAATGATTTGATTGTTATTGAAGATTTGAAAACCAAAAATCTTCTTGGCAATCATAGCCTATCACGTGCTATCGCTAATCAATCATGGAGATCGTTAAGATTAATGCTTGAGTACAAATGTGAGTGGTACGGTAAGAAACTTCTGGTTGTTAATCCATTCAAAACTAGTCAAATCTGTGCCAACTGTGGTTACGACGATGGTAAACATGGGTTAGATATAAGAGAATGGGATTGTCCTAGTTGTGGTATTCATCATGATCGTGATGTCAATGCAAGTAAAAACATATTGAATAATGGCTTGGAACAAGCCTTAGTAAAATAATTCTAGCCTCTACCAACTGGTTGAAATACTAGTTGGCAAGTATGGAATGTTCCTAGAAGCTCGGTACTTTAGTGCCGATGTAGTTCACGACTAGAAAAGTAGCAATCATCGGAACTGGTAATGTAGGAGCTGCCTGTGCGCATTATATCGTAGCTAGTGGTTTCGTCGATGATTTAGTTTTGATTGATAAGAATGAAAAGAAAGTAAAATCCGATGCGTTGGATTTTGAAGATGCAATGGCTAATTTGCCGTTCCATACTAATATTTTCGTGAATGACTACTCTCAATTGGATGATACAGATGTGATCATCTCGGCTGTAGGTAATATCAAGTTACAAGATCGAGTAGTACCAGATCGTTTTGCGGAACTAGGATTCACTAGTGATGCCGTGACTGATGTAGCAAAGAAGATTCAGCAAACAAAATTCCATGGATGCATTGTTGTAATTAGCAATCCTAACGACGTCATGGTTTCGATTTATCAAAAAATCACCGGTTTGCCTAAGAATCAAGTTATGGGAACTGGCACTTTGTTGGATTCAGCTCGGATGAAACGTGCTGTTGGAGCAGCTCTAGACGTCGATCAAAGATCCGTTGAAGGATACAATTTGGGCGAACATGGTAATTCACAATTTACGGCTTGGTCCACCGTTAAAGTAATGGATCGTTCCATTAAAGACTGGGCTCAAGAAGATGGTCTTGATCTTGATAAATTGAATGAAGATATCAGAATGGGCGGTTTCACAGTCTTTAGTGGAAAGAAATATACTAATTATGGTATTTCAACTGCAGCTGTGAAGTTGACCTTGGCAGTGTTAAATGATGCTCACATTGAATTGCCTGTTTCTAATTATCGTGAAGAATATGGAACTTACTTATCATTTCCAGCTATTATTGGAAGAAAAGGTGTCATCAAACAAGTTCAATTGGACTTGCCACAAGAAGAATTGGATAAATTGCAATATTCAGCTGATTTCATTAAAAGCAAATTAGCTGAACAGACTTCTGAGTAATATACAAATTAATAAATTTTGTTAATTGAAAATATTGTTAAAATGGATATAAGAGGGAATCATAGTTAGCGTTGTGGCGTTATAATCGTTATAACTATGATTCTTTATTTGTTTAAAAATAATTAACTTTTTATTTTTAGGAGATGTAACTGGTTTTCGCTGTAAAGCTATGATTGTCAATGTATAAAGATACATGGTATTAAATGCCATTAAAGAAATAAAAAAATCGAACTAAATGATTAGTTGACATAACGCCGTTATTACTCTATCGTTCATAACGTAAGCGTTTACAAAAAAGACTGGTGGTGTGAAATCCATGTACATTAGGCAGATTTTGAACAATAATTTGCTTTTGGCGGAGGATTCTAACCATACAGAAAAATTAATTTGGGGAAGAGGTATAGGGTTTAGCAACAAGAAAAATCAGGCGTATGAGTTACAAAAGAGTGACAAAGTTTATACGATGCAGAGTAGCAGTCACAATTCGAAATTTATGGATCAATTTAATCAGCTGTTAGAAAAAGTGCCGTATGAATATTTCAAAGTCACTAGCAAAATTATTGATATTGCAAAAGAGTACACTGGCAATGAATATGATGATTTTCTATTAATTACTTTAACCGATCATATTTATTTTTCTGTAGGAAGAATGAAAGACGGTATTTACATTGGAAATCCCTTTTTAAATGATTTGCGGGTCCTTTACGAAAAAGAGTATGGGGCAGCCAAAGCAGGTTTGAAATATATTGAAGAGATTTCTAATTTGAAAATGCCGGATGACGAAGCTGGATTTATTGCAATACATTTGATTGAAAGCAAAATTAACCATAACGATGATAGTGGTGTAATCAAAACTGAAATTTTATTACAGAGGATTGAGGAGATTAGCGATTTAGTTTCTTCAAAAATAAGACTTGATAAAAATAGTGTTAGTTACAATAGATTTCTAATCCATTTAAAATATTTACTGGTCAGATGGTCATTGGGGACTGAAAATACAGATGATGAATTATCTGATTACGAAGCAAAATTATATAGAGAAATGATTAGAAAAAATCGTAAGTTAAAAAAGGTTCTAGAAATCGTTGTAAATTATTTTCAAAATGAAATGAATTTCACTTTGGATACATCTGAGAAACTCTATCTAGCATTACATATAAAAAGATTATTTAAATAGTGGTTTGTAACTTTAAGTAGGCAATACCTTGTAATCAATATTATTGATTATTTGGTATTGTCTTCTTTTTTGCTTTCAATTAGTAAAAAGGAGGAAAAGATTTTGAGTAAGAAGAATGCTACGAATGTAGAAAAAACTAGTAGAAAAACTGAAATCTATGGTTTCTTTCAGGATCTAGGTAAATCATTTATGTTTCCAATTGCTACTTTAGCAGCGATGGGAATTCTTGTGGGATTAGGTAGTTCCTTTACTGCTCCTGCGATGATGGAAAGATTACCATTCTTTAAAATACCAGTAGTATTTACTATTTTTAGTTTTATGAATACCGTGGGTAGTTTTGGATTTACTTATTTACCAGCAATGTTTGCTATGGCAATTCCATTCGGACTTGCTAAAAAGAACAAAGGTGTTGGGGCAATATCTGCCTTTGCTGGATATATTGCCTTGAATATGGGTATCAACTTTATGTTGCAACAACAAGATAAACTAGCTAGCCCATCGAAAATGCAAGCCGTTGGTCAAGCTAATGTTTTAGGTATTCAAACGCTTGAAATGGGGGTTATTGGTGGTATCTTCGTTGGTTTGATTGTTTATGCACTGCTAGAAAGATACCAAGAAATTAAGTTACCTGATGCATTTTCTTTCTTTGGCGGTATTAGATTTATTCCTATCATTAGTGTAATTATTTGTTCAATTCTTGGATTGGGAGTCCCATTTGTATGGCCAACTATTCAAAGCTGGATTATTGGTTTGGGTCATGTAATTCAAAACGCAGGAATATTTGGACCATTCTTATATGGTGTGGCTTTAGCTGTTTTGAAGTTAATGGGATTACACCATATTTTGTTAGCTATGATTAGATTTACAGATGCCGGTGGTACTGCAGTAGTAGCCGGTAAAACAGTTCATGGTGCACTTAATGTTTTCTATGCAGAATTAAATGCTGGTGTTCCTATTTCACCAAAAGCTACAGCCTTCTTATCACAAGGGTTCATGCCTACATTTATGTTCGGGCTACCTGCAATTTGTTTAGCAATTTATTTCACTGCTAAATCCAAGAACAGAGATCGTATCAAAGGTATTTTAATTTCTGCAGCATTAGTTGGATTTGTTTCAGGGATTTCAGAACCAACTGAGTATCTATTCTTATTCGTATCACCAATTCTTTATGTATTCCATACAATTATGCAAGGTTTGTCCCTATCAGTTATGGCTTTACTCGGCGCTAGAATGGGTAATACTGATGGTGGTGTTATTGACTGGATTCTATTTGGATGGCTACAACCGGGTTCAAGATGGTGGCTATTAATTCCCGTTGGGTTGATTTGGTTTGCAATCTACTTCTTCGTATTCCGTTGGTATATCTTGAAGAAAAATGTTAAGACTCCAGGGAGAGAAGACGATGGAGCAGCCGTAATGACTAAAGGTAACGGTATTTATGATCCAAAAGTTATTCTAGGTGCATTAGGTGGAGCAGCCAATATTACTTCATTAGATAATTGTGTTACTAGATTAAGACTTATGTTAAATGATCCAAGTAAGATTGATGAAGATAAACTAAAACAATCGGGAGCTTTAGCCGTAGTAAAGGCAGATAAGGCCGTTCAAGTTGTGTATGGTGCTCAGGTTCAAAGTGTTAAAGATGGACTAGAGAAAGAAATGGGAATATAGAAAGGATGACTTATTTTGAAGTATGATTTCGATACTATTGCTGATAGAACCATTGATAATGCTAGAAAATGGGATAAAAATATTGTAAACAGTAAATTCCCAGGTATTTCAGAAGATTTTATTCCATTGTGGATTGCTGATATGGATTTCAAGGCCGCTCCTGAGATTAGAAATGCTTTAGAAAATATGTCTGAGAATGGTGCTTATGGATATACATATTCAACTGATAAATGGTATCAAAGTGTTATTGATTGGCAAGAGAAGAAGCATGGTAATAAGGTTCAGAAGGAATGGATTACATTGGGGTATGGGACTGTTCCTAATATGCATTGTTTAGTTCAGACACTTACCCAACCAGATGATTCTATAATTATGAATACACCAGTTTATGGGCCGTTCGCATATGCGGCTGAACATAATGATCGTAAAGTTATTACGGTACCTTTGATAATAAAGGATGATAACTATTACCTTGACTTTGAAAAGTTAGAGCAAAAAATGAAAACTAAGAAACCTAAAATCATGATGTTTTGTTCGCCGCATAATCCGAGTGGAAGAATTTGGAGTTATGATGAATTACTTAAAATTGCTCAGTTATGTCTTGATAATAATGTAGTGATGGTTAGTGATGAAGTCCATTCAGAGCATATCATGGAAGGAAAATTTGTTTCAGCATTACAACTACCAGAAAAATACCTTCAAAATCTAGTTATGTTCACTTCTCCAAATAAGGCATTTAATCTAGGTGGTCTTAAATTATCATATTCAATTATCCCTAATAAAAATTTAAGAGAAGCCTTGAGGAAACAATATCAACGGAATTCAGTTACTTCCCCTAATGTACCTGGACAAATTGCTATGATTACTGCATATAACGATTGTGGTGAGTGGCTCGTACAGTGTGAGTCATATATTAAAGAGAATTTAGAGCTTTTTGAAGCGAGACTTAAAAGAGATTTTCCTGAATGGAAGATGATGAAAATGGAATCGTCCTACCTACCATGGGTCGATGTTTCAGAATCTGGGTTTGATATGCACACCATTGCAAAGAATATGGCTTTGAATGCAGGGGTCGTTATCGGTATTGGTGATGATTATGTTGCTAATGCAGACGATTTTCTTAGATTTAATTTAGGAACTTCCAAAGCAATTATTAAAGAGTCTATGGACCGCATGGCTAAAGAATGGGCTCGAATGAAACTAACTAAATAAGGTGTTGAGAAAATGTTTAATATATTTAAAAAGAAAAAGCAAAATCAACTGATGGCACCAATCGATGGAACACTAATAAAAATTGAAGATGTTTCTGATGAAGTGTTCTCAACTAAAGTTATGGGAGATGGATTTGCGGTTAAACCAAATTCTGATACAGTGGTATCTCCAATCGCTGGAGAAATAACTAATATATTTCCAACTAAACATGCTATTTCAATAACATCCAATAATGGATTAGAAATACTATTACATTTGGGTATAGACACAGTTGAACTTAACGGAGAACCATTTGATGTATTGGTACAACAAGGACAAAAAGTGTCTGCCGGAGATGAATTAGTAAAAATGGATAGAAATATGATTAAGGAAAAAGGAAAGGACGATATGGTGATATTAGTTGTTCCAAATAACAACGATATATCATTTGATCCAGATATTTCTTCAAGAGATGTGAATACTGGAGAACTAGTAACTGAATTTTAAGTTGAGAAAGGCAAAAAAATGCAAAGAATAATCTCAAACCAAGCACCAGATGCAATTGGACCATACATTCATGCAACACAATTTAACAATCTCATATTTACTTCTGGGCAAATTGGTTTAGATCCAAAGACTAACAAAGTAGTAGAAGGAATTTCTAATCAATCTAAACAAGTTATGGATAACTTAGCTAGTATTTTGGAAACAGCCGATAGTGATTTAGATCATGTTTTGAAAGCAACCGTTTACTTATCTAATATGAATAACTTCCAAACTTTCAATAAGATATATCAGAATTACTTTAATGATAGTTATCCTGCAAGAACTGCCATTGAAATATCCAAGTTACCAATGGATGCTTTGATTGAGATTGAAATGGTAGCAGAGATAAAATAAAGAATAATTTTTAAAAAATAGATAAAATTCACACTAGAATAACGTAGCCATAACGCTACGTTATTTTTTTGTATTCCTGTTATTACAGTTAATTCAGTCGTTATTGAATACATTATGAAAGAATGCATATACAAATGAAAAATTGGTCAGACCAGTTTTACCAGTGGTATCTTATGTAAGTGGTACCAAAAAAAGTACCACTTTATTTTTTCACCACAAAAACCATTGATACCGCTGATTTTCCAAGATAAACCACCTTGAAACTGGTCTATCCCAGTTATTGTTTTATAAAATGTAACCGGATACAATGGTCTTGTGGTTGATACCAGAAAGGATTGGATTCGTATGAAAATTACTCTTCAAGAACAGTTAATCAACTTGCTGACTAATTACATTCAGACTTTACCAGCCAATGCCAAATTACCTTCCGAAAGGGAATTAGCAGAAAAGTACGAATTATCTAGAACAACTGTCAGAGCCGCTCTGATGGAATTAGAAGTTACTGGAATGATTCGTCGAGTTCATGGTAAAGGCACTTTTGTTAATAGAGTTGATCTGAATAGTGATTTGAATAGTAGTTATAGTTTCAATAAGCAAATGATTTCACTGGGGAAAAAACCACAAACCAAGATTCTTAGTTTTGAGAGGAAGGAGGCCAACGCATACTTCGCTAAGAATTTGGAAACTGAAGTGGGCAGTCAAATCATTAAGTTAAAGCGACTTCGATTTGCCGACGGGATTCCGGTAATGTTGGAAAGAACTTACTTACCGGCTGAACACTTCAGTTTAATGACTGAATCGATGTTATCCAATCGCTCATTGTATTCAGTTTTCGCAGAAGAATTTAATGAACAAGTGTACTACGCTGATGAATATTTTCTAGCTGGCATTACTAGTGCAAATGATAGTAAATATTTGAAAATCAAAGAAGGTACACCGTGCTTGAATCTCAGACGACAAACGTATAATCCGCACAATCAAATTATTGAGTTTACTTTGAGTGTTGCAAGAAGTGATCAATTTGCATATCACATCAGACACGATATCAGTAACAAATCCTAAGGAAGAGTAGTTAATATTTGGAGGTATAAAGATATGGGTATTATTGCAGTAAGAATCGATGAAAGATTAATTCACGGACAAGTTGCTAATTTATGGACAACTAAATTACAAGCTTCAAGAATCATGGTAGTTGATAACGATATTATAAAGAACGACATTCAAAAAACTGCCCTTAAATTAGCTAAACCAGCCGGAGTTAACCTCAGTATTTTAGGAACAAAGAAATCTTCAGCAAATATCTTAGCCGGCAAGTATGAATCACAAAGAGTGTTCCTTGTTGTTAAGAAACCTGAAACATTAGTCCAAATGATTGAAGAAGGCGTTAAGTTCGACACTATCAATGTTGGTAACATGTCTCAAAAGGACAATACACAACACTTAACACAATCAATCAATGTAACAGACGAAGATTACGATGCATTCCATAAAATTTTAGATGCAGGGGTTAAGATTACTGCTCAAATGGTTCCAAATGACGATGCCAAAGACTTCGCAGGTATCTTAAAAGATTACAAAAAATAGTCATTAATTGGGGGAAAAAACAATGGAATTTTCAATTGTTCAAATATTGCTTTTAACGGCATATTCTATGTACAACATCTATGATGAATTGCAAATGAACTCATCATTGAGTCAACCCGTTTGGGCCGGAATGGTTTCTGGTTTAATTATGGGCGATATGAAAACCGGACTAATTATTGGTGCGGCTCTTCAATTAACAGTTCTTGGTGTTGGTACTTTCGGTGGTGCTTCAAAGATCGATGCTAATTCAGGTACTGTTTTGGCTACAGCCTTTTCAATCGGTACTGGTATGAAAGCTACTACAGCCATTGCTGCTATTGGTGTTCCAGTTGCCGCATTGTTAACATCATTTGATATCCTAGCAAGATTTGCTAATACTTATTTCCAACACAAAGTTGATAAAGATATTGAAAACTTCAACTACAAGGGTATTGAAAGACACACAATCATGGGTGCTTTGCCATGGTGCTTATCACGTGGTATTCCTGTATTTCTAGCTTTGGCTCTAGGTCAAGGTGTTGTTAAGACAATGGTTACATATCTAAATGGTGATCTACAATGGTTGAACACAGGTCTACAAACAGCCGGTGCTACATTACCAGCCGTTGGTTTTGCTATTTTGCTTCACTACTTACCAGTTAAGAAGCACATTGCTTACTTGATCTTAGGCTTCACAATTACAGCTCTACTATCTACAGTATTTACAAGTATTCAAACACTTGGTACAGGTCTTGGTGCTGCAAGTAAGGCATTTACAACAACATTCAATTCTTTACCAATGTTGGCTATTGCTTTAATCGGTGGTGCCCTTGCTATTCTTGAATATAAGAAATCAATGGCTAAATTAAATTCAGCTCCAGCTGCAGGTACTAAGAATTCTTCAACTGACGATGAAGATGAAGAAGACGAAATCGAAGATGCTAACGGGGAGGTAACTGGTGATGAAGAAGAATAACGAAGAATATAAATTAACAAAAAAAGATTTCAACCAAATCAACAGACGTAGTTTGTTTGGATTCCAAATGGGTTGGAATTATGAAAGAATGCAAGCTTCAGGTTATTTATATACAATTTTGCCACAACTAAGAAAAATCTATGGTGATGGTACTCCAGAACTAAAAGAAGCTATGAAGACTCATAACCAATTCTTTAATACAAGTAATTTCTTTAACACAATTATTACTGGTATTGATTTAGCTGTTGAAGGTAAAGAAGGTGTTGATTCACTAGACACCGTTGCCGGTATTAAGACAGGTCTTATGGGACCATTCGCTGCTATTGGTGATTCACTTTTTGCCGCTTTGGTTCCAACTATCATGGGTGCTATTGCTGCTACAATGGCTGCTCAAGGTAATCCTATTGGTTTATTCCTATGGTTAGCAGTTAACATCGCAATCTGTGTGTTCCGTTGGAAACAACTTCATTTTGCATATAAAGCAGGTACAAAACTTGTTTCAGAAATGCAAGGTCAATTAAATGCTCTAACAGATGCTGCTACATTACTTGGTGTTTTTGTTGTTGGTGCTTTGATTGCAAGTATGATCAATATTCAAGTTCCACTAGTTGCTCACTTGGGTAAGGTTTCATTAAATGTTCAAAATAATATTGATATGATTATTCCTAAGTTAGTTCCAGCCTTAGTTGTAGGATTCGTATACTGGTTATTAGGTAAGAAAGGTATGACTTCTACAAAGGTTATCTTTATTGTTATTGTTTTAGCTATTATTCTTTCAGCAATCGGCGTACTTGGTAAAATCTAGGAGGATTTAAATTATGGCATTAATCTTGATGAGTCATGGAAACATGGCAATTGAAACTTTAAAATCAGCAGAATTAATTATCGGCGAACTACCAGAAACAGTAGCTTTGGGACTACAAAAATCAGATGGTCCTGAAACTCTAAAAGCTAAGGTAGAAACTGAGATCAAAAAGTATTATGGCAAGGAACCAGTCTTCTTGATTGTTGACCTACTTGGAGGAACTCCTGGTAACGTCGCTGTCAACTTGACTCAAGATTATCCTGAAATGCACGTTATGTCTGGTTTGAATCTACCAATGGTCATTAACTATGCTAATCAAAAGTTTATCGGACAAGACATTAAAGTTAGCGACATTATGAAGGAAGGCAAAGACGGAATCGTCGATGTTAACGCCTTTATCAATGCCGAATCTGATGAGGACGATGAGGATGAATAATTCTTATCGCTATACATTAAGACTCGCTGTTGACAAGAATGTTTATACTGCTGAAAAAAAACAGAGATTGATTGATTTTGTCAAAAAAGCTCATATTTCAGATGTTGCCTTTTTCCTAAATCAAGAAGAATTGTCAGATACTCATATTACTTTAGATAAAGCCAAAGAATTAATTAAAAATGTTGATGAAATAAGTCAGTCGCTTAAAGAATTAGGCGTGACAATCAGTTTGAATCCGTGGACTACGATGAATCATTCTGATCGAGGAATTTCCATTAAACCTGAGCTTGATATCAAGCCAATGGTTAATTATCAAGGCGTTACTAGTTTATCTATGGCTTGTCCTGGATATAGTGGTTGGGCTGATTATATCAGTGATATCTATGCTATCTGGGCAAGTATTCACCCACATGAACTATGGCTGGAAGATGACTTCAGACATTACAAGAACGCACCCTTCAAATTAGGTTGTTTCTGCGATGATCATATGAAGCAGTACAACGACATCTTACAAACTGACCTGTCTCGTGAGGAATTCGTCCACAAAATGTTCACTGGTGGCGAGAATATTTACCGTGATGCTTATTTACAAGTTGCTCGAAAAGAAATTTTTCATGTAGCTCACATGATTGAACAAAAAGTTCATGCTGTTTCACCAACCACAACGTTAGGACTAATGAGTTCTTGGCCAGAGGTACATGCTCTTGAGGGACGTGACTGGCAAAAACTCTTGGACTTAATGAGTGGTGAAGATACACCAGCTGTTTCCAGACCACATTTGCCCGCTTACAACGAAGTAAGTCCACAGCAATATGCTAGAGATTTTGAAAAATATACAGTTGCAACGAGAACGGAAGTTGGCGACAGACATAAGATTTATCCAGAAATGGAAAGTTTCTTGTATTCACCTTATGCTAAGTCAAATAAATTTACTCAATTTCAATTAGATACAACGAGTTTAGTTCATGCTGACGGCGTTTTGCTTAACATGTTCAGTATGATGGGGGACGGGATCAATCCGACTTACCGTTATGACGCCTTATTAGACGATGATAAAGAATTCTTAGATTTCTTATACAGTCATGGCGTCGATATTGAACAACGTGGCGGCGTTATCGTACCGATGAACCAAGACGTTGTAAAAACAAAAATTGACGAAGAAGGCACTCTAGAAGGGTTAGTAGCATCACAAACACAATGGTTAGAACTTCTTTCCACAATGGGAATTGCAACGAAACCATTAAATTATATTGATCAGGAAATCAAAAATAAATGTGTCGCTGTTACAGGAAACTTCTTGAATACCTTGAGCGATGAACAAATTACTCAGTTATTAACGCGTAACTTTGTCCTTTTGGATGGGGATGCAGTCGTTATATTAAACAATCGTCATTTATTGAATTTGATCAATGCAACAAGTATTGAAGTACTTAAGAATCGTTCAGGACAACAATCCTTTGAACAATTTGACGATACAACAATTTCAGGAATCAGTGATCCAAGAATTACTATGTTAACTCACACTGGCGATTACGTAAGAATCCAATACCAATCTCAAGTTAAAGTACATTCACATGCTTACGATCGCTTTGAGAACAATTTAGGTCCAGTAACTGTCAGCGATGACAAATTTTATATCCTCCCAATGACCGACTCTCCAAAATACGGTTGGCAAGCGCAATATACCGATATTCGTGAGGGTGATATAAAGCATTTCTTTGAAGAACAGTTAAGCGTTCCACACTTAGTCAACATGTACAATTGCAAGATGGTTATCGATGAGGCACAGACTCAAATGATTGTCAGCAATTGGTCAATCGATAATGTTGATGGAATTAATTTCTTCTTGAAAGACCGCAGTGTCAAGCAAGTTTCTATTACATATCGTGATGAAAACAATCAAATGCAAAATGAAGTTTTAGATGTCACTTTGGATAAAAAGGGAATCTATCACGTCGACTTCACTGTTAAAGAATTAGCAGTTGTTCACATTCAATTCTTAGACTAAATAAATAGAGAAGGGATTTTCAATATCATGTTTACTAAAACAGATCAAGAACTAGAAAAAATGGGTGCTAAAATTACAACCCGTGAAATTCAACAACAACCAGACTTATGGAAAGAGGCTTTCCAAAACTACACTAATAAAAAATCAGAAATAGATAGCTTTTTAAAGCAAATCACAGACAAGTTTGCGGATCAAAAAATTAGAGTTATCTTCACTGGTGCTGGTACTTCAGCTTATGTAGGTGATACCTTAAGACCATATTTGAATCGTGTTGGCGATACATCACGTTTTGTCTTTGAAAGCATTCCCACAACTGATATTGTATCTGCTCCTTTAGACAATCTAAGAAGTGAAGATCCAACTATCTTAGTATCATTTGCTAGAAGTGGTAACTCACCAGAAAGTGTTGCTACAGTTGAATTAGCCGAAAAACTCATTAAGAATTTGTATCAAATCACTATCACTTGTGCCCCTGAAGGACATTTAGCAAAGAAAGCTGAAACTGAAGACGCTAACCTTTTGCTTCTTCAACCAGCACTTTCAAATGATAAGGGATTTGCCATGACCGGAAGCTTCTCTTGTATGACTCTAACGGCCGCATTGATTTTTGATACAAATGCTGAAGACAAGAAATCTTCATGGGTTGATGCGATGGTTAAGATGGGTCAAGAAGTCATCAGCCGTGAAGATGAAATTCAAGCCTATGCTGACTTAGACTATGATCGTATTACTTACCTTGGTAGTGGTTCACTTTCAGGACTTACTCGTGAAGCCCAATTGAAGGTTCTTGAACTAACCGCTGGTGCTTTGACAACAATCTTTGATTCATCAATGGGATTCCGTCATGGTCCAAAATCATATGTTAACGGTAAAACAATTGTCTTTGATTTCTTAAGCAATGATAAATACACTCGCCAATACGATGTTGATATTTTGGAAGAAATCAAAGGTGATGAAATCTGCGAAAAGGTTGTTGGTGTTGGTACTTCTGATGACAACGACTTCTCGGGCGACAACTTCTTTATTGAAGCTGGAGACAAGGATCTTCCAGAACTTTATCAAGCATTGCCTGACGTAGTATTTGCTCAAACATTTGCATTGATGAACTCAATCAAGGTTAATAACACTCCTGATACACCATCAGCTAGTGGTACTGTTAACCGTGTTGTTAAAGGTGTAACGATTCACGATTACGAATAAAAACTTTTAAAAGGTTGAGACATTAATTTGTTTCAACCTTTTGTTGCAAAAGGTATGGTATAGACCGATTCTCGGTGCTATAATACTTTATATATTTGGAGGAGATGTGGAAATGACGTACTATATTCATGCTAAGAAATTCTTTTTACACAATACTACTGAACACGGTGGTTATCTAGAAATCACTGACGACGGTAAGTTTGGTAAATACTTCACTGAAGAAGATGGAAAGCCAGCAGGCAAAGTTGTCGATTACTCAGATAAATTCATCGCCCCAGGTCTAGTCGACACACATATTCATGGAACTTGCGGTCATGATGTTATGGATAATGACTTTGAAGGTATCAACGAAATGTCAGAAGGTTTACTTAAGACAGGTGTTACTTCATGGTTGCCAACAACATTGACAGCTTCACACGAAGAGTTCTTAAACGTATGTAAAACAATTGGTGACAATTACCAAAAAGCTACTGGTGCTAAGATTCAAGGTATTCATCTTGAAGGCCCATTTTATACAGAAGAACATAAAGGTGCTCAAAATCCTAAGTACTTTAGAGATCCAAGTGTTGAAGAATTCGATGATTGGCAAGAAGCTGCTCATGGAATCATCAAGAAGATCTCGATTGCTGCCGAACGTGATGGTGCACTTGATTTTATTAAAGAAGTTACAGCTAACGATGTAGCAGTTGCTATTGGTCACACGAATGCAACTTTTGCTCAAGTTAAAAAAGCTGTTGAAGCTGGAGCTAGCGTCTTCACACATGCCTTTAATGGTATGAGAGGTTTCACACATCGTGAACCAGGAGTTGCCGGTGCAGCTATGGGCTTGGATGGAATTTATGATGAGTTGATCTGTGATGGTCACCACGTTCATCCGTTCTCTGTTAAGATGTTGATTAACGCTCAAACACCTGACCACGTTGCTTTGATTACAGATTGTATGAGAGCCGGTTTGATGCCAGAAGGTGATTATGTTTTAGGTGAATTGCCAGTTATCGTTGAAAACGGTACGGCTAGACTTAAAGACGAATCACACAATTTAGCCGGAAGTATTTTGCAATTGAAACAAGGCGTTAAAAACGTTGTTGATTGGGATATTGCAACACCAGCTCAAGCAGTCAAAATGGGTAGTTATGTACCAGCTAAGAGTACTTATATTGATGACAAATGTGGTATTATCGCACAAGGCCGTGATGCAGACTTTATTGTATTAGATGAAGACATGGAATTAAGCGAAACATATTTGGACGGAGTAAGCCGTTACCAAAGATAGATACAGTAATCCCTTATTGATTGATATGTGAAAGCCTTTCATATAACTTTCGAAAAGGGATTTTTTTTAGGGTCGAATACAAGGTATAGACCAAATAGAGTGTTATAATTATGGAGTAAATTAAGGAGGAAAAACGATGTCATATTATATTCATGCTAAGAAATTCTTTTTAAAGAACACAACTGAAAATGGGGGTTATCTAGAAGTTACTGACGATGGTAAATTTGGTAAATTTATTCCAGCCGATGGTAACAAACCAGAAGGTAAAATTGTTGATTATTCAGACAAATTTATCGCTCCTGGACTTGTAGATACTCACATTCATGGTCTTGTAGGTCATGATGTTATGGATGATGATTTTGACAAGTTGAACGAAATGTCAGAAGGTCTACTAAAAGCTGGTGTTACTTCATGGTTGCCAACAACTTTGACAGCTTCACACGACCAACTTTTGAGTATTTGCCACACAATTGGTGATAATTACAAGAAGATCACTGGTGCTAAAGTTCAAGGAATCCACTTTGAAGGACCTTTCTATACAGAAAAACACAAGGGTGCTCAAAATCCTAAATACTTCAGAGATCCAGACGTTGACGAATTTAATGACTGGCAAGATGCTGCTCAAGGCATGATTAAGAAGATTTCAATCGCTCCTGAAAGAAAAGGTGCCGCAGAATTTACAAAAGCTGTTGCTTCTGACAACGTTGCCGTTTACTTAGGTCACAGTGATGCTACATTTGAACAAGCTAAAGCCTGTGTTGAAGCCGGTGCTACTGGATTTACACACACATATAATGGTATGAGTGGCTTGAACCACAGAGTTCCTGGTATGGTTGGTGCAGCTCTTTCAATGCACTTAGTAGATGATGAATTAATTTGTGACGGACACCACGTAAATCCTTATGCCGCAAGAATCGTAATCGAAAAGAAGGGTGCCGAACACGTTGCTTTGATCACTGATTGTATGCGTGCAGGTTTGATGCCAGATGGTGACTACGTACTAGGTGAACTACCTGTTGTTGTTGCTAACGGAACTGCTAGATTAAAGGCAGAACCACATAGTTTAGCTGGTTCAATCCTTATGCTAAATGAAGCTATCAAGAATGTTGTTGACTGGAACATTGCTACAGATGAAGAAGCTATCGAAATGGCTAGTTACACAGCAGCTAAGAGTTCAAAAGTTCTTGATAAATGTGGTATCATCGCTGACGGCCGTGATGCTGACTTTATCGTTTTGAACGATGATATGAGCTTATCAGAAACATACCTTGATGGTGTTTCACGTTACCAAGCTTAATTGGATAGAATACCGATAATTATTTTTTAAAAGACTGTTAAACCGAGAATATAAATGTACTCTCGGTTTTTTTGTTACTTGCATATTGTTGTATACTCTATCTATTGGAGGATTATTATGTCAAAAAAAATTGTTGCGCATAGAGGAATACCTACCTTAGCACCCGAAAATACCATGGCATCATTTAATACTGTTGCTGATCGTGATGTGAAGTGGATTGAAACTGATCTTAGTATCACCAAAGATGAACAAGTCTTTGTTATTCATGATGATAAATTAGACCGAACGACTAATATCTCTGGTTCGATTGAGACAGTTGACAGTTCCGAAGTAAAAAATGCTGATGCTGGTTATTGGTTTGCCGAAAGATTCCGCGGTGAAAAGGTACCTACCTTGGACCAACTAATCGACTTTCTTAATATCCACAAAATCAATGCTAATATTGAACTAAAGGGTGTTGTGGGGGACAATGCCAATTATTTAGCTGATAAATTAGTTGAGAAATTTGCCGAAGCTTTGGACCGCTTGGATGATCAAGTAGAATTGATTATTTCTAGTTTTAATCCCATCATGTTGGAAAAAATGTATCAACTCAAACCAGATTTGAAGTATGCCGTTTTGTTCAGTAAGGCTACTTTGGGGGATGACTGGAATTTAGTAATGCAAGCTTGCCATGCTAAAATTATTCATCCAGACAGTAATGGTTTGACTGAAGCCAAAGTTAAGAAAATGAAAGACTATGGTTACGAAATCAACGTTTGGACGGTTGACGATATCAATCGTGCTCAAGAGTTGTTGAGCTGGGGCGTTGATGGTGTAATTACTAATATTGCTGATAGAATGCTCTTCTTAGAAAAATAGACGCAAAAAATGACCTCGGGATTCAGTACGACACTGACTATCCTGAGGCCTTTTTGTCTAGACTAATTTGTGTTTTCGGAGGATTCATTATGAAAATTAATAGCTTACTGTTTATTAAAAGGGGCAGAAGCTTACTCCAAATACGATTTTTATGAATTAACATTGATTGATACTGCAAAATCCGAATTTGTTTTCGATTTTGCCTCATCTCGATTCAACCCAAATTTTTTTGATACTATCCCATTCTACAACTACCTTAATTACGATTCTTTTAAACCGGTGACGTCTTGGTAGATGTATGCTCTTGCGAGACTTCGAAGATTGGAAACTACTTAGTTCATTTCCATTCCCCTTACTTTTAAGTATAAACATTCTGGAGACTTATCCAATGAAAAACGGCGGTATCATACTGTTTGTACAATTAAGTTGATTCTATGAAGGTCCAATTGAGCTTGGTTTCATATTTGCCGGGCCGTATTGATCCCGGTTTGAGTCTTAAGAGTAGGCCCTCATCTTTGCTCCAATTTAAGTAGTGAAGCTGTTGATTTTTTGCTGAGGTAGCTACGGAAGTGGGATTGTTTGAAATATCTGTAAAGGTATTATTTGTAGGATCATGGAGTTGTAATGTTGCCGGTAAATAAAGATTCTTTTTCTCATCATGAAAAGGATTTTCCTGAGCTACTTGTATTTGAACAGAATTAAAACTCCGGCGCTGGTCGTCAAAGTCAATGATGTTGTTTGGAGCGTTAGTATCATTCAGACGATAGATTAAAGAATTTGGGACATACGTTTGAATAGGACTAAAAGTAATATCATGAATTGTTGGGAATAACATGTTTGTTATGAAATGAAGGGATACTGTGGTTCCATTGTTGTGATAACTATTATCATTATCGCTATCAAGATATGTTCCGTAAATCACGGGAGTTGATTTAAATTCAAAATTGTTTGAGATTTTCCCTACATTTAAATTCAATTCGATATTTAAATCTTCATTATCTTTAAATTTAGCCAAATCAAGAATTAATTTTTTCTCTTTTAGGCTTTCAGTTTGAAGCTTATATTCAATGTGTTGATCATCATTGATTTTTAGATTAGTAATATCCACTTGTAGTGGTAATGGAATAACCAAAGTTTGATCTTTTAGATTAGTTTTATTGGCATTAGATAAATGAAGTGTATAAGTTAGTTTATCGTCTTTAGAAACATTGGCTAGGTTGGTTTTCGTATCTAACGGATCATCTTTATTACTGGTGTTTTGAATTTGATTGTCGATACCAATAATAGAGTTGGAAATTGTCAATTGAGCCTCGTTTGTTTGAAAGGTTTTTTTCTTATGATATTCATCCGTATAAGAAAAAACTGCATAATACATTGATCCATCGAGATTAGATTTCAAATTATTCAAAGTTAACTCAGTAGTATTACTATGAGGCAATTTGATACAATTGCCATGGACGGATTTCTTTTGAAACCAATTAATAGAAACGTCATCAGCATCATCGCGTTTATCATCAGATAATCCCTGAATTTTAAAAGTCACATTGTCACCTAATTTGGCGTTAATATCATCTAATCCGCCACCAACACGAATTTCCTTTTGAGCAATCTTGGTTTTCTTATTGATAGAATTTTTTACCAACGCCTTAATTAAAATATCACCAGAGTATTCATTGCTAACAGGAGTTATTTCGCCATTTGAATTTATATGAGCTATAGTATCATCACTAGTTGACCATATTATGGGGTCAGTGGCTTCTTCAGGATTTCTAGAACTTGTAGCGTAAATGGCGTTATCTAAAACTGAATTACCAATGTTTAACAAATAAGGAGAACTAGTTTCAATAGATAGATCTTCTGTATCAATCGGCTTTTCATTGATTGCCACTTTGATTATTTTTGAATAATAAGGCCCATGAATTGTATAACCAGCAAAAGCTTTATATACAGCTTTAACTTGATAATATTTAATTCCTTTTCTTGAAGTATTGATCTTTAAATTACCGGTTTTGTTGTTAGAAATCGGACGCCAGTCTGTCTTGTTATCAGAAATCCACCAAGAATAAGTTAGAAATGCAGGTAGAGGAGGACGAACAGCTTGTAAATTTAAAGTGAAATCGTCATTAATAGTTAAAGATTTAAATGTGTAATAATTTTTTTTGAATCCCCCTTGTGTATAAAAAATCCCCCTTTTAATAGGATCTGGTGAAGGAGTAAAAGGTGGGCGAACTTGCTCATACGTTTGTAAATCAGTGGTATCTGCCGAAGTATTTTGTACTGTTGATTGATAAGCAAGTGGTGCAATGATGATCGTTAAAAATAGCAGAAATTTGAAAAGTGCGGTCGTCATAATATTTTTCTCCTCAATTGTCTATACCAATTCAGTATTATATAAAACATCATGATTATAAGATAGTCTAGTTTGCAATTTAATTTTTAATAATCAAATATAAATAACAAAAGAGCTTACGAATAGACATCGTAAGCTCTTTTTTTGAAATATGTTTTTAATTACATTTTTACTTTTGGACGTAAAGTGTAAGCCATAATCAATGAAATAACTGAAGTAATCAAGAGAACGTAAAAACTAGTTCCTAATGATTTACCAGTAGATGCAACTACTTGGCCGGTAATCATTGATGAGTTGACATAACCGAAGGTAATCACTACATACAAAGCAGCATAGAGGATTGAAGGTAAGAAGGTGAATAATCTAACCAAGCGAATCGTTCCACGTGATCTGAAGCAAGCTGCAATCAAGGCAATGACTGGTGACAAGAAACAAATCAAACGAATAGCAGACACACCATTGGTAATCCAAACAGGCTGAGCAACGTAAGCACTAGTCCGACTAGCAGCACTAGTAATTGTTGCTGAAAGAGAGAAACCATCTAAGAAAGGTCCGCCGATTGAAGCGATGAAACCAATTATTGATGACACAATGATAGCCTTTTGAGCTGTTGTCTTATGATTTGGTTTGAGACGGTCAGCGGCAGTTTCGTATTTAGGTTTTTGCTTATGAGTTGTTTGAGCAGTCGTATCAGGATGATCATCATTAGAATCTTTATTAAAAGAAGTCTCGTGTTTGAGAGCTTTATTTGCTCCAACTTCATTACCATGACGGAGTTGTGAAAGTAGGAACCACAAAATAATAACGATGGCTAAGGCAATATAACCGTAGTTTCTTTTAACAACTAACAAAATAGCCGTAATGATGACTGCAAAGATACTGATATAAGCATTATTTTTCGCAAATTTGATCATGTTATGGATAAAACCATCATTAGGGTCAGTTTGTTCAGCCTTTTTCTTAGCCTCTGCAGCACGTCTCTCATTTTCTGTTGGTGCGAAAGGATCTTTGATTGGGTCTTTGATAGGATCTTCGTAAGAATGGTAATCAGTTTCATGTTCTTGAGTCTTTTTGTAAGGCTTTTGAGAAATGGGATTAAAGTCATTCTTGCTATAAACTTGAGTCTTATCATCTAAAGGTTCATCGGCACTAGATTTAGCAAATGAAGATGGGTGTGAAGTAGTATTACCAGATTTGCTATAAGTTTTCATCTCAGGTTCAGGATCTGGACGTTGGACCTTAGGATGGTCAAAAGAACCATATTCTCTTTGTTGAGCAGGAGCTTGTTGTAATGGAGCTTCAGATTCTTTTTCTGATTTATCTTCTTGATTTAATTCATTTTCAATATCTGACAATGAGCGGATAGTGTCATCATCTTTTACTTGATTAGTAGTTTCAGTCTTTTTCTTCTTTAGGGCGTAGCCGCAATTATCACAAAATTTTTGATCTGGATCGACTTTATGACCACAATTTGGACAAAACATTATTCATTCCTCCATTATGTTGACAAAATAAGTATACAAGACAACCTCTATCATAGGAAGACATTCCCCGGAAAGTTCACAAAAACGTCACATGTTGTATATCCGAAACTTAATTATACAAAATATTCTTAGACTTTGCTTAAATAAATAAAAAAACCTCACACATCGGGAAATGAGTGAGGAAAACGATTGTAGGTTTTGTATTAGTCAAACTTCAAGGTATGGAAATGTTGCAAATCGGTAGCGGGAGAGAACAGGCTGGATTTTTGAGTAAGAGGTGAGGTTCGTCTCTCCCGTAGTTGTATTATAACGAAACCTAATTCCTCAGTGCCAATCTAGTTTGATATAAGTGGATATTAACTTGTTGATTATTCAGTATAAATTGACTTTAATTGTTTTAATTTAGCAGCATCAACGCCTAAAGCTTTATCCAAATAATTATCAAAGGTTCCATAATAGTGTTCGATAGCTCTAAAGACAGAAGTAATACTAGCCAAGTCAGCCTTAGTCATGTTCATCTTGTTAATATCTTGATTACCGTTTTCGTCATTTAAAGTATTTTCAATCGTATCGATGTCGTCATACATTAAGTTAGTTAATAAATAATCTTTGGTGATAGTCTCTTCGTCTACATCTAAGGCTTTTAAGACTAACAAAGCGCCAATTCCGGTCCGGTCTTTTCCAGCCGCACAGTGAAAGAGCAGTGATTGCTTTGGTTGATCATTGTGCAACATTAAATCAAATAAAATTTTGTAAGCTTGTTGACCGTGTTTATCGAGGACAACGCTTTGATAAATCATACCTAAATAAGAATAATTGTCGTGATTGATCATCATAGCTAACTTGTCGCCGTTACCTTTGAGTGGATAAACAGGGTCGGAATATATTTTGTAAAAGTCAGAAGTAGTATCAGCCCAAGTCCGTTGTTCGCTGTTGGAACGAAAGTCGACTACATACCGTAATCCGTAATTTTTAAGGTATCTTAAAGATTTTCCTGTTAGATTACTTATATCCCCTGAACGTAAGAGTTTATTATATTTAATTGTCGTTCCATCTTTAGTGGGATATCCACCTAGTTCACGTAAATTTATTGCACCTTCGAGATTTAGTATACGTTTCATTTTGTCCTCCCCTGGTCGTTGCGTATTTTAGGTCATTAGAAGTATTATAATAATAAGGTGATTTATGGTGAGAAATAAACTTTCAATTATTATGACAGCTTATAATGTAGCTGATTATATTTCCAGCTCGATCGATTCAGTGATTGCTCAAACTAATCGAAATTTTGATTTAATTATTGTGGACGATTGCTCTACAGATCAAACTCAAAAGATAATCCGTTCTTATGCTCAAAAATATGATTGGATTTCGGTTATTTGCCACGCTCAAAATTTTGGCGTTTCAACTGCTAGAAATACAGGTCTAAAAAATGCCGATGGTGAATTTTTAACTTTTATCGACGGCGATGATTGGGTCGAACCTGATTATGTCGAACATTTTTTAGACGTTTTTTCAGATCAAGATGTTGATATGGTAACTTGCGGTTTCTTTAACGAAACTGAAAGTGGCAAAGTCAAAAATAAATTTACCAAGCGTCAAACTAGTATCGTTGGTCGTGAAGAAGCTACTAAGCTCATTATCAAGATGACAGGTACAGTTATGGGTTACACATGGAACAAAGCTTACGTCCGTTCAATCATTGAAGAGCATAAGTTGATGTTTCAGACTGATTTGGATTTGATGGAAGATCAAGTTTTTAATGTCGAATATGCAGCTCATGCTAGAAAGTTCTACCTTGATAATTTGCCACTGTATCATTATATTTCCCGCAAGGAAAGCATTACTAATCGTTTTGCTATGGAAAATGTCAGAGATATTGGTGTCGCTAGAATGAAAGTTTATAAAACCATTCGAGAAAGCACTCGAAATGAGAAAAAACAGATTTAATATATATATTAATAGGTAAGTCGAGCCGAGTGCTTGGCTTTTTGTATGCCATCAATCATCTTAAGAATAACATTTTGTTGGATGAAAATGCTTACAAAGGAAATTTTTGTTACTTAAAGATTGAAAGTAATTTAAATAAATAATGGGACTGTTAGTCAAGTAACATCCAAATGTCATAATATGACGGACCTCAATGATAGAATTTGAAATGATCAAAGAGGGGGATGTCGAACATTGACTAATAAAGATGTTAACAGTAAAGAACGTGCTCTTATTATTGCATTCAGAATGTTTTTTGGTGAGAAAATTAATGTAAAAGAAACTGCCGAAACTTATGGTGTTTCTAAGAGAACCATCTTGAGAGATATTAGTTCAATCAGACATGTTTTGGCAGACAAAGATTTGGCCAATTACCGTTTTGAATTAAAATATAATGAAAGCCACAATAACTATAATATTTTTGATAATGGAATTTTGACTTTAGAAGAAGCGTTGTTAGTTCTGATGACTTTGGCAGGTAACATTCCAGATATTAATTCGGATTCACTTAACAAAGTGTCGAAGGGAATAACTGATTTAGTGGCTACTTCTAAACGTCGACAATTAGGACCAGCTTTATTAAATGCTAAGGAAAGTTATATGGCCTTGTCTAATAAAAAGGATATTTTGCCACGGGTAAAGAAATTTTTGATTTGGACTATTGATCATAAGACAATTCATTTCACAGATGCGTCGGCTGATTGTAGTTTGGATGGCGTACCTTTAAGTATTTTTGTCAGAAACCGTGATTGTTTTGTATTGATGTATGTGGCTGGGGATATTAATCGTAATATTGTTTATCCGATTGATAAATTGACTAATTTAAGTGAAAGTAAAAAGGAAATAAAAATTTCACGAACTAATTTAGAAAGTCATGGTGATTTTTACTAATTTAAGGGGTTCGATAATATATAATCAAACTGACAGGGGGATTTAAAATGGAAGCTGATAAAGAGAAATTAGATCCTGAATATCAAGATATTGAAAAAAGTGGTAGTCGTTATCGAATCTTGAATATTTTTACACGATTTTTAAATCATGAAACAATGACAATGGATTGGGCAACTGATCATTATGAAGCCAATAAAACTGCTATTCAAAAAGATTTTAAACTTATCAGAAGAATTTTGGCCCAACAAATGCCAAATCGACAGTTAATTTTGGATAAAACTAATTCTGAATATCACATTAGTCGAGAAGGTGTGATTGACGGTGCTGATGCGATAGCACTCTTAAAGATGCTGATAGGAACTAGAGCTTTTTCAAAAGAAGAATTAAAAGATTTTTCCAGTGATATTTTAGACTTAGTTGATGATAGTGCTTATCGTAATATTAAAATTCTATTATCCGCTACGATGGCTGAATACAAACCGGTTAAAGTTAGTGATGACTTACGTGAACGAATTAGGCGTTTGTCGGAATGTATTTTGAAAAAGAGATCCGTCACTTTTAAATATCACAGTAGTCGTCAAGGCAGTGATGCTTCAAAAGATATTATTGGGGTTCCTATCAATATGTATTTTGACACCTCATATTATTACGTGATGATTTATGTTTTAAAGGATGCTGATCCAAAAGACAATCCACGAATTTTTCGTTTAGATAGATTCGAGTTTCCAATTAGCTCAAGTAAAAGAGCCATTAATATTCCTTATTCAAAAAAAGTTGATGAAGGAACGATGTTGAATAAGACTCATTTATTAAAGATGGGCAATGATGTCAATTATCGTTTTGAATACTTCAGTTATCCACAGACTGCCTTGGATAAATTACCAGGTTCTAGGATTGTGGAGAAAAAGGAAAATAGTGTCATCATTGAAGGTAGTATTTTTACTGAAGGAGCGTTGTTGTGGATCTTTAGTCAGGGGAATCAATTGAAAGTTTTGGGACCTAATTCATTAATTAAAGAAGTTAAACAGCGTTTGGCTGATACCATGAAATTGTATGAAAAATAAAAAATCGTTTGGAAGTTAATCCAAACGATTTTTTTGAAGATTATTTTTCTAAAATATTCATTACTTGCTTGTGAACTATGTCGGCTTTCCAGTAATGATTATTACTTCCTGAATAATGGTACATGGTTTTTACGGGACGCTTAGCGTAATTAGTCAAAGCTTTATTTACATTTCCACCTAGGGCAACTAAAGTAGCGTCCTTTGAAATACCAAGGTTATCTAGATGATTTTCAAGATTGATAACGTCATCTTGTGTGATATTAACATTCTTACTTGAACTTTCAATAACATGTGATACATCAGTCATGAAAGAGCCCCAAAGATCAGTGTTGTATAAAGCAGCAGCTAAACGATAATCCATACTGCCTTTTTTCCCATGGAAGTTTAAGAACAATTTATCTGGGTCTTGATTAATAGCGGCATTTCCTTGATTCATACCGATAATAACGTATTTTGTGTTTTTTAAACGTTCATCGATATCGCCAGTTAATTTATCCATAGGAAAATGATTTGGTTGATAGTTTGCACCAAAGGCCTTTTCACGGTCATCTGGTGTCATACCAGTTAAATCATCGTTAGGAACGTCCCAGATTTCCCAGCTATCTATCGAAATAAATTTTGCATTTGTCATATAAATATTCCCCCAAGTAATAATTTTTATCGATTTACGTTTTTAGAATAACACGTAGGCATGTCATAATATGTCACTCTAAAGCCATTACTTGAATAAAGTTAAATTAAATATTATTTTTTTTACCATGCTATAATAATTGCATATTGGGCAGTTGCAGGCGATACCCAGACCAAACATTGCCGTTGTCTGAAAGGAATTCCTATGAGAATAAATGTATTGCAACATACTCCAAATGAAGGTCCTGGAATGATCCAAGATTGGTCACAAGAACATGGGCATCAAATGTATATCTATCACCCTTATCAATTCGGACATTTACCATCTGCTGAACAGACAGATATGCTAGTTATTCTTGGCGGACCAATGAGCCCTAATGATGATTTACCTTGGATAAAGCAAGAACGTCAATTGATTAAGGATTTATTGGCTCAAAACAAGCCACTATTCGGTGCTTGCTTTGGTGCTCAACAAATTGCGAAGACGTTAGGTAAGGAAATCAAAAAGGCTCCAGCTAAAGAAGTAGGTTGGGCACCAGTCTATCGACAAAATGAAGCAATCTTTGGTATCCCTGAAAAAATGACAGTTTTGCATTGGCATGAAGAGATGTTTGAAATCCCAGAGAATGCTAAATTATTATTCTCAAGTGATAAGGTCAAAAACCAGGGTTTTGTTATGAATCATCGAATCATCGGCTTGCAATTTCACATTGAACCTAAAGCTGATAATGTGCGTGAAATGGTAGTGAATGATTTTCCATATCTTGAAGGTTCAGTTTTGAATCAATCAGGTGAGAATATTTTGAATACACCAGTACCTGCAGAGAATAAGTTGATTTTAGACCGCATGTTAGATTACATTACAAACTGAGGTGGCATTTTGAAAAAAGCAATTATTTACGTTCATGGTAAAGGTGGCAGTGCTTTAGAAGCAGAGCGTTTTAAGAAAAATTGCCCTGGTTTTAAAATGATTGGCGTTGATTATCGAGAATATTTACCTTGGATTGTTGAGAAGCAAGTACGCGAGACTTATGAGAAATTAACGTCAAAATATGACCAAATATTTTTGCTGGCTAATAGTATTGGCGTTTACTTCTCGATGTTAGCCTTGCAAAATTTACCAATCAAAAGGGCTTTGTTTATTTCGCCAATTTTAGATATGGAAAAATCAATCACCGATACACTCAAGGAAAATAATTTAACTGAAATAGATTTAAAGAATCAACAAGAAATCACTTTAGGTCGTAAGACTTTATCGTGGAAGTATTTACAGTTTGTTAGAGAGCATCCAATCACTTGGCAAACAGAAACCGAAATTCTCTATGGTCAAAAAGATGATCATACTTCAAATGAAGTTTTGAATGATTTTATCGAGAATCATAACGCTCATGTAACGATAATGAAAAATGGAGAACATTGGTTTCATACAAAAGAACAATTAGCTTTTTTAGATAATTGGATGCAAAAAACAGTCGAATCGTAAAATTCGGCTGTTTTTGTTATTAATCGAATGAACGATTATTGTATGGAGGATATCCATCGACACGTACAGTAGATTCGTCATCGATATTCCATTGAATTTTATTGACGTCAGAATAAAAGTTACGACTGGCAAATGAACTTGATACGACATCGACAATTGGTGAATCAGTGGTAAAAGCAAGGTAACGGCCTTCAACGATTGAATTATTGAGAGCATAAAAATCGCTGTCGGGACATTCATCATTGGCATTTATAGTCATGCGAATAAAAGTTAATGATGATTGGAAATCAACGCCAATCGAATGATTGATCAGGCAGTCTTTTTGCTTACAATTTGAATTTTTTAAATAGAGCGTGTTGATTGTATCATTGACGAGTAAATTAGGGCAGTTTTCGAGATATAGACCAGCAGTTTCGATATCAGCAGTTGAAACGACGGAATCATAAAGTGCAAAAGAGGCATTTTTACAAAAAATCGTATTCCAATTGTTGTTAAGAGGATGTAAGAAACGAACGTTTTCAGCATAAAAATGGGCGTCATCGTATATACCAACGGTATTCATCGGACTTTGACCAGATGAAATGGTCATGTTTTTTAGAATAATTTGAACATCATTGCCAATCAAAAGATATGCATGGAGTTTTATCGCACGATTATTGGAATTGTCACCGATGATATTGATACTTTTTTTCAAATTGAAATAGTAAGGTTCATCATCAGAGAAGTAATCGCCATCAGCCAATTTGATGGTGTCAAAAGGTTTAGCAAGATTGAGAGCAGTTACTAGATCTAATTCCTTTTTGTTTGTGTTTTTGATATAGAATGTTGTCATATACGCAAGCCTCCATTTGTTTTATAGTTCCATTATATGGGGACTAGTAGCATAATATGGTAATCTAAAGAAACTACACAAAAATAAAAAACATCAATTCAGATATAGTCGATTAGCGATTTATATGAATTGATGTTTATTTGTTTGATCAAAAAAAATATAGAACCACTATCTAGTCTGGAATAGCAAAGAAAATTAGCTCAGTAGTGAAATTATTCTTAGCAACTTGTTGCTTAGAATAAGGCCGAGTTTTGAGATTTTGCGCACTTGGTTTATGCAAAAGCTCAAAATCGAGCCCACTACGTTCCAGCTAAATTTTCTTTGCTATGGAGGACGGAATATTACACTAATTAAACTCAGAAGGAACTATAATCTTTAAATTTTCTTTTTCAAATGATACTTAACAATACCAGTATCAGAATCTTTAATATCTTTTTTTTCGTCTTTAGCAAAGTAAACAGCAAAGCTCTTATTGTCGGAAACATCTTGTGCAACTACTAGGGATGATTCGTAGGGATCCTTTGCTTTATAAATTTGTGCCCCACGGACTGCTTCGCCGTAATCTTTTGAGTTGGCAATAGCATCGCCGGGGTTAAAAAATACCATTTCATCCATAAGTAACACATCCTTTCTCTTTTTTTCATTATACAATTATTGGCTAAAAGAATGGAAAGAATAACAATATCATTAACTTTTATTAAAAGGTTTTCTCCGCTATACTATGACATATGGAGGGTATATAGATGACTAATGTTGAAGATTATATTAAACAAAATGTTTTTGGCAAGCCACAGTTAAAGCCTGATGAGAAGAATAAATTCTTGGGAAACTTTGCTGAAAGAGTAGCAATTGCTTTAACGATTGCCCAATTAAAAAATGAGGATAATATCAAAACAGTTGAAAGCGTTATGAAAAAATATCCACAGTATCATCTGTACTTAAATGGAAAAATTGATTCATATATACTGGATAAATACCTACAATTGAGTGTAAAATTAAAGTATAAGTTTACAATAGTTTCACAATCGGGAGTCCGTAATAAAGACCGTGCCTTAACTGATAATGACATGGGACTAGTTATTGCTAACGAGGGTAAACCTGTTGATAGACCAGTGCTTATATAATTTTGGAGGACAAAAATGTCTAATAGCTCATTAGATAAAATTGCTTTACTTTCTTTAAATGGTAATAAACCATTAGCAAAAAGAATTTCTGACTACATGGGAATTCCATTGTTGGATGCTACCGTTTCACATTTTAGTGATGGTGAAATCAACATTCAAATGAACGAAAGTATTCGTGGAAAAGACGTTTACATTATTCATTCAGTTTCTGATCCTGTTAATGACAACTTCATGGAATTGATGATTGCTGTAGATGCTTTGAGACGTGCTAGTGCTAACAGCATTACTTGTGTATTGCCTTACTTTGCTTACACACGTTCAGATAGAAAATCTCGTTCTAGAGAACCTATCTCAGCTAAGTTGTTTGCCAATATGCTAGAAATGGGACAAGTTGATCGCGTTATTGCCATCGACATGCATGCTGATCAAATTCAAGGATTCTTTGATATCCCTGTTGATCACTTACGTGCTATGCCAATTTTTGCTAGCTACTTTGAACAAAAAATCAAGAACCCTGACGAATTCGTCTTCGTAGCTCCTGACCACAACTCAACTAAACGTGCTCGTGCTTTGGCTGAAGTATTTGGTTCACAAATTGCTATCGTTGACCAAAGATCAACTGAAGATGATGATGTTATTCCTGATATTATTGGTGACGTCGATGGTAAACAATGTGTTATCGTTGATGATTTGATTGATACAGGTACTAGAATGATCAATAGTGCTGAAGCAGTTAAAAAGGCCGGTGCCAAGACAATTTCTGCCGTTGCTACACATCCAATCTTCTCAAAGAATGCTGCAAAACGCTTAGAAGCATCAGACTTGATGGAAGTACTAGTTTCAGATTCAATTGTCGTTCCAGAAGAATGCCATTTTGATAAATTAAAGATCTTATCTGTAACTGATTTAGTTGGCGATGCTATTCGCATGACTCAAGATAATGAATCAATTGACTCATTATTTGATGTTCGTGATAGCTTCACAATTATTAAATAAGTTAATTAATCTCAATCCTTAGTGATTGGGATTTTTTTGTTATCAAAATACTTAATAATGGAAAAATAAAAAAATTGTTGTTAAGGTAATGGTACTTGAGGAGGTTTTATTAATGAAAGTACTTATTATTGGTGCCCATGGTAAAGTGGGTCGTTTGTTAGTTGACGAGTTGAAAGCTAGAAAGATTGATTTTGCGGCTGGTTTGCGTAAAGAAGAACAGATCAAAGCATACCAAACAGATGGTATTTCAACTCAATACATTGATTTAACAGCATCTCCAAAGGATATTCAAAATTCCATTGCTGAATCTGGCGCCGACACGATCGTCTTCTCCGCTGGTGCCGGTGGTGCTGGATATGACAAGACAATTGAAATCGATTTGGACGGAGCTATCAAGACAATGGATGCCGCTCAAATTCTTGGTATCAAGCGTTATGTCATGGTTAGTGCTGTTTACAGTGATGATCGTACGAAGTGGGAAGCTTCAGGAATCAGACCTTATTACGTAGCTAAGCATTATGCTGACAAGTATCTTCGTAGCACAAACTTAGATTACACAATTGTTCATCCGGGAACTTTGACCGATGATCCTGCAACTGGAAAAGTTAATATCCAAAGCAATTATGAAGGTGGTTCTGTAGCAAGAGCTGATGTCGCAAAAGTTATCGCTCAAGCTATTCAAACTCCATCATCAATCAAAAATGAATACAATTTCTCTGCTGGAGATCAAGATATTCAAGACGTTATTAGATAACAAAAAGGAGCCTGATTGTGGGCTCCTTTTTTGGTGCTTTAATTAATGTCAGCGTCAGCTAAACTCCATTCCAAAACCCCAGTATATTTACCAGCTTCGTTCAAACCAGTTTGTTTCAAGATTACACCCGTGTCATCTTTCCAAGAATCAGAAATCATTGTTTCAGTTTCTTCAGGATAACTGTGATTGTCTTGTTCAATCAAAGTTGGCGAATCATCTAAAGCAGATCTTTGGTCGTCATCGATATAAAGTAAACTACCGGCGAATTGTTCGTTGTCATTAGCTTTAGTTAGAGGTGTGACTACACGAGTTCGTAGTTGCCAAGGGTTGTTACGACTTGTTACTTTAACGTAGCCATCATCTTTACGTTGGATGTAGTCAGCTTTGCTAGAATAATTGATATCATTGAAAGAAATACTCTTGGAGGCATCGACTTCGAGAATTTTATCAGGAACTACTTCAACGAAAAACTGAACATTATTAGAAACCTTAGAGTCCTTGTCGGTTACAGTGATTTCAATTCGGTGAGGGTTGTTCTTTTCTAATGAGAAGGTATCCCAAAAGTCACTTGTCGAATCAAAGATTGTTTCATTGATAGGAATTTCGATTTTTTCAGTCGTATCATTGCCAGTAACATTGAGTTTACTTTCAATCTTTTTATAATTATCGATATTGATATCAACGATTAATTCATCTCCAGGAACAAATTTTTGCTCAGGATTGTAGGACAATTCGATAGGTAAAGTGATATTAGGATTATCTTGTTGGAAACGAAGGGTGTAATTTTCTTCAAGCCCTTTAGCCATTAAGCTCCAGTTCTTCTCATAACGGATGTTAAATTCTGGAGAACTAGTTGAAATGATGGCATTGCTACCGTTGAAGTAGGCGGGTGCTTTTTGAACTAGATGGTCTTTTAAATCTTTATTAATAGCTGTTCCAAAAATTTTAATATTGGTAATTTTATTGTCGGCGTTATCGAGATCTTTGGAAAGTTTTTTGTTAATTAAACGGCTGTTAATGGAGACTTTGGTACTAGTACTTTCAGCTTGACCACTAGTCAAAGAGACATCTGAAACTAATAGGTCGTCTTGAGTACCGTCTTGATATTCGATGTAGCCGATACGTTTTTGCCCGGGAGTATTGGGACTGTCTTCTTGGCGAAAATCTAAGTAAGTTTCCATATCAGGGATTTGGATAGCAGCGACAATGTCTTTCCAAGAAGGTTTTTGTGAATCGGGAAGAATCTTGGAATCAGATTTGGTGTCATCATCTTTAGCGTGACGAATTTCATAATTTAAATCGACCGAGTCGCCACTGTTGACGTCAATGTCAGTTGATTGGTCAGTAATAGTTTTGTTTAGCGTTAAGTCTGTTATCGAACTGTTGGCGATTGGGCTAGGGGAGTCAGGTAGAGTTTCCAATTTGACATATTTGTCAAAAACAGTGCCTTGACTAGAATCATTATTTTGTCCCAAAGTACTATTGGCTCCAGTAAAGCCCCAATAAACGTTATAGTCACCATTGTGAACATCGAATGTACTCATTGGGATTTTTATAGAAGAATCTACACGCTTGAAGTATCTGTTACTAGTCTTATTTGTATTTGTGATGCCATTCTCATCTTTATCATTAAAAGAATAGCTTAAAGTTCCGGCAAGAAGATTTTCATCTGGTTCCCAACTTATTGTTACGTGATGCCATTTTACACCATGCCCAAAGTAATCTTCATCATCGATTAATTCAGCTTTTTGTATATTTGAATGAAACAATCCCATGGTTGAAGAGACTTTATCATTTTCAAATTCAGTAGGTAATGAAGTGGTTGGAAAAATATTTGAATACGAATATGGAGAGTTAGGTAAAGCAAATGCAATATGTCCTGTAGAATCACTATCCATAGTGTTTCCGTTTGCCTTTATTCCTAAGAAAGATTCTGGTAAAAGAATATTGTCAGGAAATCCAACATCGGCGGGAGATTTACCGGCATTTTTTAAATTTCCATCAAAAGAATGAGATGTAACATATTTGTCAATTGAAGTGATACCAATCTTGTCAGTTTTGTATTGGAGAATTATGGGGGTTGAATCATCTCCAGTATCACTTGCTTTATTTACATGCGAATCGAATTCTAATGCAATGCTATTTTTAATCGCAGTATTAGAAATGATATCGGATGTAGCTGGAGTCGCAGAGATACCAAAATTGATTATGGATGTATAATCTAATCCATAAACACCTAGGCCTTGTAAACCTGCACCCATGGCCGTTGTTTTGCGAGGATCGTTTTGCAATACAAAAGCCATACCTTCACCATTAGATAATTTCGAATTATTGTATTCCCCGAATGATAGCCAGGCTGATATACTTTGCTTTTGTGATAAATCCCACATTTTGTTATCCCTAGACCAAATTGTTCCGTAAGTACCAATATTTTTTGTGTGCATATCATAGACTAAACTCATTGATTTCTTTTGATCACTTCCAGGGCCACTAGTGAGTTTGATAGTTTCATTGTTTAAAATAGTAGTACTGTTTGTTGTAAAAGGATTTGAACCGTTTGGTGGATTAATGACTGTTGGTGTACTAATAACCATATGGTCATTCAAAGGCAAACCCACTGGTTCAGCTTTAACAGTAGTCAAAGGTATAAAGAAGTTTATAAGTAGCACAAAAAGGGATATAAAAATATATCCAATCAGATGCTTATGATGTCCTTTCATCGAAATTCACACCCCTAAAATGTATATTCATTGTATACAGTAGTATATCAATAAATGAATACGCTTTCATTTCATTTATTAAAAATATTATTTTTCCTAAATGAAACGCAAAAAAACCGATCCCAAAAGGAATCGGTAAAAGTTAAGCCATCGTATCTTCAACGACATATTCGTTTTTATTTTTGAAATTAGGAAGAATTTTATTCTTAAGTTGTTGGTTTTCGAAGATGACCGCGTCATATGGGTGATCCTTCAAGTAGCTTGCAACTTTATTAGTAAAATAATTGAATTTCAAAACATCATGCTTATTGGATTTTTTAGAAAATTTCTTAAAGAATGAATTCAAAAGTGAATCAAATAATAAAATCCGTTTAGGTATCTCAATTGATTGAGTATTTCTCGTATACCAAATTTTTTGAGTTCCTGGGGTAAAAATGACATCAACATCACTATTGTAGGGAATCTTATTGATATCTAAAGCTACGGCAATAACTTTCTTTGTCTCTGACATAATCTAAGACTCCTTTCTATAACTTCAACTGCATATTAGCATAAGAAAAATTATATTATTTAAAGATTGCTTGATGATTTTGTGAAGATACGAGCTGAAGCTTAAAGGAGTAAGGAAAGAGCTATATATACATTCCGTCATTCCTGTATATATTCTAAGATATCACCGGGCTGACAGTCTAGTGTTTGACAGATTTTTTCTAAAGTTGAAAAACGAATTGCTTTAGCACGTCCATTTTTCAAAATTGAGATGTTAGCTTGCGTGATACCAACCTTTTCAGCCAATTCGGTAACAGTCATATTCTTTTTGACTAGTAGAAGATCTAAATTTATTTTTATCATTTTGACCTCCTATATCGTTAATTCATTTTCTTGTTTAAATTGAATCGAGTTGATCAGAATTTTTTCCATGACTGAAATAAAAGCGGCAATTGCACTGGGAAAGAAGATAAATCCTAAGGCAACAATAATTAATCCAGGAGCATCATCGATATCGGCAGCCTGATAAGCTATCGGTAAAATTGCGAGTAGAACAACTGAACAGGCGATGAACAGATAGCGGACCATTCTAACGAAATGTAGTGCCTGTTGGGTAAAGAAATTATGATTGTCAATCAATTTGAAAATTCTAAATAAGTAGTAACTGATGACAAGGACTAATAGACCCACAGTTAAAAAGGTCACGCCAGCAACTGTTGTTAATAAATCAAAGGGATGATCTTGAATAGCGTTAAGCATGCTCATCGATAACATGACTACAAAGAATAAAACAAAAGCATCTATAATCAAAGTAACAAATTTTAGTAAAGTAGTTTTGATTTTCATAATCGAAATCTCCTTTGTGATTAAGGATATTTTAGCTCATTTTATATTGATAAACAATATGAATTTATTGAAAAACAATAAAGAATATACTTTTGAATATTTAGCTATTTATTTTTGATATAAATTTTTTATAAAAAATGACTTGACGAGCATTGTAGAAAACGCTATCATAATGCTCGTAAACAAAAAGCGTGTTACTGATTCGATCAGGCATAAACCTACTAACTTGTTACACTATAAGTGTAAGATTAGTGGGTATTTTTTTTGAGGAGGGTATATTTTTGAAATTTGTCAAAAATTATAATAATAATGCCGCTCTTGTCGTCGATGATGAAAACGTTGAATGGATGATTGTTGGAAAAGGAATTGGATTTGGCAAGAAGCCGGGTGATTTGGTGGACGCATCAAAGATTACTCAAAAATTCAAATCAGTTAATAATGATGAAATCGATACTTTAAAAGAGTATGACGAAGACATTATTAATGTAACGACTGACATTGTTCAAGACGTCGAAGCTTTCTTGAAAGTTAAATTCAATGACTATCAATATTTGATTTTGGCTGATCATATCAATTTCGCGTATAAACGTGCTAAAGAACACATTGAGTTTACAGATCGAGCAGTTAGTTGGGAAGTTAAAAAATTATTCCCTAAAGAATATCAAGCTTCTGTTCGAGCTATTGAAATTATTCGAGAAGATTTGGGTGTCATGTTTCCAAAGGGTGAATTAGTTTTTCTAACTTATCATTTCGTTAATCTCGAAAATGAAAAGGAAACTTTGCAAGATACGATTCAAGTGTCAAAGATGATTGCGGATATTATTAATATTATTCAGATCAGTTATCACACGACTTTGGATGATGAATCATTTAATTACAGCCGCTTGGTTTCGCATTTGCGATATTTTTTAATTAGAAAATTAAAATCAAACAATACTTCAACTGAACAATTGGATCCGAGTTTATTGAAGCTGATGATTATGAAGTATCCTGATGAAAATGCGACAGTCCAAAAGATCTCAACATTTTTACGCAATACTAAAGGATGGGCACTTTCCCAAAATGATCAAGTTTACTTGATTTTACACGTTTGGCGAGTGACTCATCGTAACAATTAAATATAATAGCGTGTTACTGTTCGGCAGGCATAAGCTCAAGACTTACATTACTCAACACTTTTGGTGTGGGGATGTTGTCTTGAGCTTTTTTTGTTGGAGAAGGAGGATATTATGATTAAAGATTATGACGGCTTAGCTAAAAAAATAGTTAAGTTAGTTGGTGGCAAAGACAATGTCAAAAGCGTTGTTCACTGTGCTACTAGATTACGTTTCAAATTAAAAGATGAGAAAAAAGCCGGCACCGAAGAATTAAAAGATACAGACGGTGTCGTTACAGTTGTTCAAAGTGGTGGTCAATACCAAGTTGTTATTGGTAATGAAGTTGCCGATGTTTACGATCATGTTATCAAAGTGGGTGGTTTCCCAGATGGTGGAGCTGTTCCTGATGATTATGGTGAAGAAGACGAAAATATGAGTCTTCTTGATAAATTTATTGATTTGATTTCTGGTATTTTCGCTCCAGCCTTAGGTATTTTGGCTGCTACCGGGATGATCAAAGGTTTAGCAACAATTCTTTTGACCTCCGGTTTAATTACTAAGACCTCTGGTACTTATGTAATTCTTTATGCTATTGGTGATTCATTCTTCTACTTCTTACCAGTTATCTTAGGACTTTCGGCTGCTAAGAAGTTCGGTGTTGATCAGTTTATCGGTATGACGATCGGTGCGGTTTTGGTTTATCCAACTATCGTAGCTTTGAATCCTACTGCCGTGGCTGGTAAACCACTTTTCACATTGTTCTCAGGAACAATGTTATCTTCACCAATTCACATTACTTTCTTAAAGATTCCAGTAATCATGATGAACTATACTTCATCAGTTATTCCAATTATCGTAGCTGTATGGTTAGCTTCCAAAGTTGAAAGATACTTCAAGAAGATTGTTCCAACTGTTGTTAAGACATTCTTAGTTCCATTCTTTACATTGTTGATTGTCGTTCCTTTGACATTATTAATCATTGGACCTATCACTTCATGGGTCAGTGACGCATTAGCTGCTGGAGCTTCAGCCCTATACAACTTGAGTCCAATTATCACAGGTGCTGTTCTTGGTGGTTTATGGCAAGTACTTGTTATCTTCGGATTACATTGGGGACTTGTTCCACTACAAATGCTTAATTTACAAACACTTCACAGTGATCCAATTCTAGTTCTAACAATTGGTGCTTCATTTGCTCAAATCGGTGCTGTTTTAGCCGTTATTACGAAAGTTAAGAGTAAGAAAGTTAAAGGTTTAGGTTGGTCCGCTTTCTTGTCAGGTATCTTTGGTATTACTGAACCAGCTATTTATGGTATTACTTTGCCACGTAAAAAAGTTTTTGCTATGAGTTGTGTCGGTGCTGCTATTGGTGGTGCTTTTCTAGGTCTATTTGGTACTAGATATTACATGACTGGTGGTTTAGGTGTCTTCACATTGCCTAGTTTGATTGGCCCTAAGGGTATCGATATGGGATTCTATGGTGCTTTGATTTCATTTGTAATTTCATTCTTATCAGGTTGGCTTTTAGCTTTGTTCTTCGGTTTCAACAAAGAAGATTTGAAAGCTGAAAATTCTAAACCAGAACATGTTGAAAACACAAATGCAGAACCACAATTAGCTACAGCAACATTAAACTCAGATTCAGCTACAGCCACAGCTGCTCCTGAAACTGTTGAAAAAGATCCAGTTACACCTGAAACGGTCGTTAGTCCAATCAAAGGTTCTGTTGTTCAATTAGCAGACGTCAAAGATGAAGTATTCTCTTCTGGTGCTTTAGGTAAAGGAATCGCTATTATGCCAGACGAGGGTAGAGTTTATGCCCCAGTTGATGGTAAAGTTTCCGTCGTTTTCCCAACTAAACACGCTATCGGAATCAATTCTAAAGACGGTGCTGAATTATTGATCCACATTGGTATGGATACAGTTCAACTAGAAGGAAAAGGTTTCACTAGTCACGTTGAACAAGATCAAGAAATTAAAAAAGGTCAATTATTAATGGAATTTGATGTTGACGGTATCACTGACCAAGGTTATGACGTTACAACTCCAATTATCGTGACGAATAGTAAAGACTATAACGATGTCGAAGTTGTTGCTGATGGTCAAGTTAACGATGGCGATAATTTGATTAATTTGAAATAGGCTTGTTTTCAAGTCAAAGAAAACGTTACCATATTAATAGATTGTAAAGAAGGAGAATTTAATTATGACAGTATTTCCAAAGAACTTTTTATGGGGTGGCGCTACTGCTGCTAACCAATACGAAGGTGCCTGGGATGTTGATGGCAAAGGTGTTAGTACAGCTGACCTCTTATTAGGTGGTACATATGAGAAGCCACGTGTCTTCACTAAGACCGTTAAACAAGGCGAATATTATCCATCTCACCAAGGTAGTGACTTTTACCACCACTACAAGGAAGATATTAAGTTACTAGCAGGCATGGGTTACAAGACTTACCGTTTGTCAGTTGGTTGGACAAGAATTTTCCCTAACGGTGACGATGACCAACCTAATCAAAAGGGTTTGGACTTTTATCGTAATGTCTTTGAGGAATGTCATAAATACGGTATTGAACCATTAGTAACAATTTCTCACTATGAAATGCCTTATCATTTAACTGAAGCTTATGGTGGCTGGGGTAACCGTAAGGTAATCGACTTTTACGTTAAATACGCTAAGACTTTGTTCACCGAATACAAAGATCTCGTTAAATATTGGTTAACATTTAATGAAATCAATATCGGTATGATGTTTGGTGGCTATATGTCACTAGGACTTCCAGTTGAAGACGGTGCTGCACCATTCAATCCTAAGATGAGTAACGACGATATCCAAGCTAACCTACAAGGCTTGCACCATCAATTCGTTGCCAGTGCTTTGGCAGTTAAAATTGGTCACAAAATCAATTCTGATAACATGATTGGTTGTATGATTGCCGGTAACGTTAACTATCCACTAACATCTAACCCTGACGATGTTTTGAAAGCTCAATTGGCCAACGAAATCAACAACTACTATTGTGGTGATGTTCAAGTTCGCGGTGCTTATCCACACTTTGCTAAACGCTTCTGGGATGAACATGATGTTAAGTTAGACATTACAGCTGAAGATAGTGAAGTACTTAAAGAAGGTACAGTTGACTTCTATAGTTTCAGTTACTATTCATCAAATACTTTGACAACTGATGAAAGTAAAGCTGAAGCTGCTGGTAACTTCAGTACTGGTGTGAAAAATCCTTACTTGAAGTACAGTGAATGGGGCTGGGCTATGGATCCTAAAGGTCTACGTTGGTACTTGAATGATATCTATGGACGTTACGGTATTCCTATCATGGTCGTTGAAAATGGACTAGGTGCTCGTGATGAAGTCAAAGCTGATGGTTCAATTGACGATGATTATCGTATCGAATATCTCAAAGGTCACATCGAACAAATGAAAGAAGCTATCAAAGATGGTGTCGATTTGATTGGTTACACTCCTTGGGGTTGTATCGATCTAGTTTCTGCCGGAACTGGTCAAATGGCTAAACGTTACGGATTTGTTTATGTAAATCGTGACGATAATGAAGAAGGAGACTTTAGCAGAACTCCAAAGAAGAGTTACTACTGGTACAAGAAAGTTATCGCTTCTGATGGTGAAGATTTAGAAAATAACTAAGCATCTGGATTGCACGTTGTTAAAAAATCTTCCATAATATAGGTGAAATCTCAAAGCAAAGAGGTAATAATTTTATGAAAGACAAAGTACCGAGGTTTTCGCTTAGAGTATCGATCCTAATATTAATCGTACTAGCAATAATTTTGTACTTCTTCAACCAACCAAATGCGTTCTTAGCATTATTTGCGGTCTTAGTGTTGTCGATAGTTTATTTAGGTGGTATGGAGAAGAATCACGAAATATTCATGCGACATCATAAACGTTGGTTGTAAAAAATGAATAAATAAATATAGACAGAATTGTTTTTTAAAGCATTCTGTCTTTTTTTATGTGATCTATATTATTAAAAAAAGTTCAGTAATTAAAAATTTTTGGTATGATTATCCAAAATAATGTAATCGCTTTATAAATTTTATGAATTGTTTAAACTTTTTTAAGAAAAGAGGGTATTTTGTCCTTCTTTTTTTTGTATTTCTTGATATGATAAAGGTGTTTAGATATATATAATTTATCAGGGAGATATGTGCTATGAAAAAAATAAAAATGATAGCTTTGACTGGTATTTTGTTATCGAGCACTATTTTAGGGGCAAATACAACAGTTGCACAGGCTAGTTCCAACAAGGCATTAAGCGTTGACAAAACTGAAATCGCTAACAATGTGATTCAAGTTATCAACGAGTTATTGAATTCAAGTTCTACTGCTAGCAACGTTAATTCCCAAATGAAGTTTTCTGATCTAGAAGATGGTCAAACTATGTATGCTGCGCCAATCTTTGGTCAAAAGACTGACACTCAATTTGACAATGTCTTGCAAGGGGAACTAAACGTAGTCGATAGTAACGAACAATTGGTTCCTATGACTACATCCAATAAGGATTCAAATGGATTTCCTAAGACAGTCAAGTACACACTTAACGGTGTAACTAAGACTGTTACAGTAGATTATAATTTTGCCAAACCAATCGTTTCATTTACTAATAATAGTCAGATTATGAACTTCAAAGATGGAGACACTGGTATCGAAAATACTGCTGAAAATTCAGATGTTAAGGCTATAAGTTCTAATGGTGCAGACGCTAATGGCAAAGAAAATACTGCTACAGTATCTGGAACAATGTCATCGGATGGGAAGACAGTAACTTTCACACCAAAAGACAACTACATTACAGGTATTAAAGCTGAAAGAACAGTTAATACATACACGGCACCTAATTGGACAAAGATTAAAAATTCAGTAGGTGGTACGGTTAATGATCTTAATGATTTGAACGATATTGGGATGCTTAACGATAACGGAAATATGTATTTGTTAAATACAATTAATAGCAAAAATTCAGAAGACGGCAAAACAGCCACTTTTGATTATAAAGCTACAGCAATTGATACAGCCGGTAATACGGTGAAAGATGCTATTAGTGGAGAACCAATTACATATACTTCTGGCAATCAAACGATTAATATTGATTCAAGTACCGTTCATCCAGTAATAACATTCAAAGATAAAAATTCAGGAAATGTAGTATATACGGCCTTCCCTAAGGATAAAACCACATTTACAACTGAAGATGTTGAAGGACTTCTTCCTGAAAAAAGTGGTTATGCTTTGAGTGGCAATTATGGTGACTTTACTGCAACTTCTAACAATAATAAACAGACATATTACGTAACTAAGAGCGCCGATACTACTGTAAATTATATAGATATTACAACTGGTAATAATGTGGGTTCTGAAGAACTCCAAGGTAATGAAGGTACATCAGCTGTTCTTACAAATGTTCCAGAAAACTATAAGCTAGTTAATCAGTCTGATATACTTCAAAATTTAAGTAGCTTAACTCCAAGTAAAAACATTTATGTAAAACCAAAAGCAGATTCCAATTCCTTAAATTACACTGTAACTTTCAGAGACAAAACAACTGGTAAAGTAGTTGGAACGGAATCCAAAGGTACTGGTGATTTCGGTAGCTACATTGGAGTTACAGCTCCTGATGGCTATGCATTGGCAACTGTTATCGACCATGGCTTTATTCTTTTGAAGAATGACCAAAAGGTAACTAAGTATGTTGTAGCTGCTGACACACCTTATAATATCTCCTACGTTGATCAAGATACTGGTGAAGAAGTCGGTACACAATCAGGTAAGGGCGCCAATGAATCGAAGATTGTTTTGAAGGCTCCAACTGGTTATGCTTTCGTTAATGCAGATGACATTAATTACACAATCGATAAAGATACACCAACTTCAACAGTTTACGTTCAAAAATCAGATCAAACGGTTGATAATATCGTCTCCGGTTATCCACACAACGGTAATATCAAGATTTATGATGGTAACGGCAAATTAAACGATGATGTAGTCCTTTCTGAAGGTTCAAGTTGGATCATCGATAAGACTGTAACCATCAATGGCGCTGAATACTATCGTGTTGCAACGAATGAATATGTCAAAGCTAGTGATGTTTACAAGTACACACCTCTACAAACGGTGGCTGTAACTAATGGAACAAATGTCACACCAGTTTATAACTCTAAAGGACAATTAATTATCGATCGTGCCCTAGACGTTAATACACCTTGGTACACCGATAGAAGTGCCACAATTAGAGGCAAGAAGATGTATCGTGTTGCTACAGATGAATGGATCAAAGCAAGCGACTCAACATTAAGATAAATTCTAAAATACACTGACTTTGTTGGTGTATTTTTTATTTTGTTCCCGCTTACATTATGGGTTACACTATAATCAAAAGGAGGCATAAGATGCGTAGGATGATTAAAATGTTGCTGATAGTTATGGTGGCAGCTTTAGTAGTCGGAATTGTTTCAACGTTAAAATTAAATATGTTAGTACAAAGTTTGATTTATGCCATAGTTATTGGTTTAGTCATTTATGCAATTGCCAAAAAAGTTGATAAATAGGGAGCAAATTATGGATAGAAGTATGCAGGGCATGATTATGGGGTTCATCGCCTTCATTGTTGTTTTTGGATTAAGCATGTTGAAGGTTAGTCAAACAGTCATTGGAGCGGTATTGGTTATCGCTATATTGTTAAGTGCAGTAATTATGAGAAGAATTAAATAAAAAAACATCTATTCAGATTTTTTACATTTATCTGAATAGATGTTTTTACTATTAAAAGATGTTTTTTGAATTGAAATTAGAATTACTATCTAGTCCGGAATAGCAAAGAAAATTAGCTCAGTAGTGAAATTATTCTTAGCAACTTGTTGCTTAGAATAAGGCCGAGTTTTGAGATTTTGCGCACTTGGTTTATGCAAAAGCTCAAAATCGTTCCCACTACGTTCCAGCCAAATTTTCTTTGCTATGGAGGACGGAATAAAACTATTATATTTATTTCCAATTAATTTTTGAAAATACCCGACGACCTAAGACTTCACGCATGAACATAAATAAAGGCCAAGCGGTCAGGAAAATAGCGATGTACAGGTAAGTGTAGTGCCAATTTAAAATACTTTGTAAGCCAAAGGCCTTTTCACTGAAGATGAAAGTGATAATGAAAAGAGCAAAGGCGATACCAATCATAATTTGCTTTCTGACATACAGAGGATTAGCAATCGAAATCAAAGCGCAGAAACCAATTACACCGATTGTAAAGACCGATAATGTCGAAGTGATTTCGTAGGAGAAGTTAAAGTGATTCCCCAAAATCGAAATTGCCACGATAAAGGCAATATTGCAAATAGCGGCTGGTAAAGCAATCTCCATGACGTTATGCATGAAACGTCCTGCTGGTGGGGTATAGTTTGGTTCCAAGGCTAATAGGAAAGTTGGAATACCGACAGTCAAAGCGTTGATTGGCGTTAATTGAGAAGGTTCAAATGGATAACCAGTTCCCAAAATAATGAAGAGAATCGATAGTACTACTGAATAGATGGTTTTGATCAAGAATAGTGAAGCGACACGTTCAACGTTATTGATTACTCGACGACCTTCATTGAGCATGAAGATCATGGAATCGAAGTTACGATTTAATAAAACGAAATCCGCTGCAGCTTCGGCCGCATCACTTTCACCAGCAATAGCGACACTACAATCAGATTGGCGCATGGCTAAAACATCATTGACACCATCGCCAGTCATACCAACAGTTAATCCATTATCTTGCATGGCTTTGATCAATTCTGATTTTTGACTAGGACGAACCCGACCAAAAATTTTATAATACTTGACCAATTCATGATAGTCTTTAGATTCATCAACTTGGCTCATATCGATGTAGTCATTTCCAGAAGCAATACCTGCTTGAGCAGCAACATTAGCTACAGTAACGGGATTATCACCAGAGATGATTTTGAGATTGATACCTTGATTATGCAAGTAATTGAAAGTATCGGGAGCTTGCTCTCTAACTTCGTCAGAAATTAATAATAAACCTAGAACTTCTTGTTGAGAGGTTTCTTTGAGTATCGCAATAACTCTGAATCCTTTTTGAGCAGCTTGTTGAATTGTATTCGTTATTTGTGAACTAGGATTTTTGATGATGAATTCTGGGGCACCCATGATGTAACGAGTATCGTCATTAGTGACAAAACCAGAATATTTAGTTTCTGATGAAAATGGGATGACCTTCTTTACATCGCTTTCGAATGCTTTGATTTTTAAAGCCTGGACAGCTAAAGCAGTTGCATTTGATTCTTGAGTGACGTCGACGATTTTTTGAGCAATTGCTTGTACGTTTTGTTCGCTGGTTTGATAACTGATAGTTTTTTTGACAGTCAATTTACCAGTTGTAATCGTACCTGTTTTATCAAGGCACAAGACGTCGACTCGAGCTAGGATTTCAATGGCACTCAAGGAACGAACCAAAATACGACGTTTGGATAAATTGTAAGCTCCAGTAGCTAAAGCCACGGACGTTAATAAGACTAAGCCTTCAGGAATCATCCCAATAACTGAGGCTGAAGTTCCAAGGATTGATTTAGCAACGTTGTTATTTTGAGAATAGGTTCTGAAAAATAGTAATAAACCAATTGGAATGATAGTATATGTTAGAATTTTAATAATATTATTTATAATTTTCATCAAAACACTAACAGAACGTTTTTCCTTACCGACAGCAGAAGAAATTTTGGAAACAAAACTTTCTTTACCGACTTGTGTCAATTGGATTTGAGCTTGACCGGCGACGACAAAACTTCCTGAGAAGACCTCATCATTGACCGTTTTACTGATAGTATCAGCTTCACCTGTAATACTTGATTCATTAGTTTGCAAGCCATTAGAAGTGCGAATAATACCATCAGCGGGGATAGTATCGCCACGTTTGACCGTTACGATATCGTCCTCGACTAAATCAGCAATATCGACTTTTTCTAATTGTGAATTTCTAGTAACATTAAAGTTAGCTGAGTTGACCAAGCTGATTTTATCAACGGTGATTTTGGCACGGATTTCCTGATAACTTCCAATAATAATATTGGCAATAACGGGACCTAGGAAAAAGAGATTTCGATAGGATCCAGTCCAAAAAATTAAAATAGCGATGACTAGATTTAAAAAATTGAACAGAGTGAATAAGTTATCGGCCAAAATTTTTGGAATCGGACGCGATAATTTTTTGATTTGAACATTTGTCAGTCCCCGTTGTACTCGGGAGTCAACCTCTTGACTAGTTAATCCTTCGTCGAGACTGGTATATTTTTGAGGTTGTTTGATTTTTACCATACTCTACCTACGACTGTTAGTTATTTTCTATTGAATGCTATATACTCTTTACATAACTTAAATTTAACATAAAAGGATGAATTTAATTTGAACAATTTATTTTTTGATCTGGATGGAACGATTATTAATTCTGAAATTGGAATTATGAAGAGCTTGAAGTACATGTATGAGCATACTTTAGGTTACGTTCCACATGATGATGCCACTTTGCATACTTTCATCGGACCAACAATTGGTGCATCTTTGCAAAAGTACGACCATGTAGCGCCAGATGACCCATTTATTAATCAAAGTATAAATGCTTTCCGTGAGTACTATCAAGAAGAAGGCTGGGAGCAGTATACTGTTTTTGATGGCATTTATGATATGATGGAGTCCTTGAAGAAAGCTGATAAAGAACTCTTCATTGCGACTTCTAAACCGGAAGTTTTTGCGAAAAAGATTATTGATCAACTAGATATGAAACAATACGTACGACATGTTTTCGGGGCAGCTGAAGATGAATCGATTCGTTCTTTAAAAGAAGACGTTATCTCTTATGGAATCGAAAAAACTTCAGTTGAGTTAGACACAAAGAATCTTGTTATGGTTGGGGATCGTAGCAGTGATATTGTGGGGGCACATAAAAATAATTTAAAAGCTATTGGGGTAACTTATGGCTTTGGGGATTATGCTGAATTGAAATCTGCCAATTCAGAATGGATCGTAAATAAACCACAAGAAATTGCTAAACTAGCTATGGAGAATTAGAAATTATGAGCAAGTCATTGTCATACAACAGACACGGTTTTACTTTGATATTATTGTCAATTTGTTTAATGGTTATCGTTTTCTTAGGGATAACTCTGTCCACAGTCTTAAACAGTAACTATGTCAAAAAAGTCGTTAGTAGTGATACTAATGTTACTTTGATCAGAAACTATACGAATCAACGTTTAGGTAGACTGGTCAATAGTTATTCTGTTTCAACTGATTTGTCAGCGGTGAATCTAACTAACAAAGATGTCAGAAGAATTATTAATGTTTCAGTAGACGAAGTGTATGATGATGACTCGCAGTTAACTATCGGTAGTAATATTTTGTCCACTATTAGTACTAAATTGAAGGACCAAGCCAATAAGTACGGTTTAAATATTGATAGTGAGATTGATACAGTTATTAAAAGTAACGAAGGTATAATGAATCAAATCGTCAATAATGATTTAGGACCGATTGAGACTGTTATTGAACGAGTCCAAACTATCAAGCGTTTGATCAAGACCGTTATGGTGATTGCGGCTGTCTTGTTCGTTATTTTAGCGTTACGTTTGCGTGCTAAAGTCGGTTCTAATATGTTATTCTTCCATCATTTGGGAACAGTGGGAATTTGCACATCGATTTTATTAGCGATGCTCTTAGGAGGTACGTACTTTCCATTGCAGGATTACATCGTAAACAATATAGATTACAATGTCAGAGATGTATTATACAATGTCCTAAACGGAATATTTATTAGTTATATTTCCATTATTTTTATGGTATTTATTGTCAGTATTCTGGATTGGGGCAGTACTGTTAAGTATAAATATTGAAAAACAAAATTTGAGGGAACTTGAGGACTTAGTCTTCGAGTTCCCTTTTTTATTAGGTCAAAATTATGAAAAAAATACTTTTGAAATACAAATTTCCACTGACATTGATTTTGTTTTTAGTAGTTAGTATTCTTTCAATTTATTTAACGGGACTGGACAGACATATCTGGTCTTTTTTGGAAATGGGCAATGACGGACGTTTCCACGTTATGAGAATGCAAGGACTGTATGAAGCCATCAAACATGGTAATTTCTTTCCAGTCGTTAATATGTCATTTTTGGGTGGATTTGGATACATCTCAAATATTTTTTATTCTAATTTGTGGCTTTACCCGGTAGCTTTTTTACGACTATTGGGAATGACGACCGTTCAGGCTTTTATTAGTTTTTATGTTTTGATAAATTTCGCAACATTTGTGATTTCATTTGAATCTTATTATGTGGTTAGTCGAAGATTTGATAAGAGTTTGGTCTTTAGTTTTGTTTATACTTTATCGGTTTATCGGATTTTTGATATGGTACGTCGTTTCGATATCGGCGAAGTATTAACTTTGACGTTTTTACCAATCGTTATTTTGGGCGTCTATGAGATTTTTTACGCAGATAATAGTAAGTGGTGGTATCTGACGATTGGGATGACGGCGGTTATTTATTCGCATGCTTTGTCACCGATATTAATTGCCATTTTTATTTTGTTAGTCATTATTTTCCGTATCAAAACTTTAGTTGAAGAACCAAAAAGAATTTTAACGTTGGTTTATTCAGGATTATCGTCGTTATTATTGAGTTTAGGGTACTTTTTACCGATGTATGAACAATTGAAGCATACTCAATTTAAATTAACGCATGCACCATTAATTTATGTCTCACAAGGTAGTATGCAAATTTCAGATTTAATTAAATTGAGTTTGGAAAATGATCTTTTCAAGCAAAATATTGGAATTTTGATGTTATTGATGGCTTTAATTGTTCCAATAATAGCTTGGAAGGCAGCACCAGCAGTTCGTGATTTTGCAATTATTGGTGAAATTTTGTTATTGATGACGACCGATATTTTTCCATGGAATTTATTTATTCATACACCATTGAATATAATTCAATTTCCGTGGCGCTTTAATATGTTAGTGACAGTCTTATTTGCGGTTATTTTAGCCAGTGATCCTTGTGATTGGTTGAATCGCTTTTGGAAAAAAGGTGCAATCATTAGTTTAACAATTATAATAATTTGCTTGGCTGAATTTAGTTTGGTTACTAACCATCCAACCCAAGATGACAGTTACGCTGCTTTTAATAATTTGGACGTTTATAGTATTGGCGCAGGGCAGGAATATTTACCTAAAAACGCTAATTTGGAACAGTTGCGGAGAACAAAACACGTGCCCGAAGTTAAAAGTGGTTCGATAAAAATTAGAAATTTTCAACAAAAAGGTTCTTCAATTAAGTTGAACTTCAACGCTACTAAAGCCGGAAAAATCGATCTACCGATTATTGGATATTACGGATATTCGTCCAATTCGTCTACTGGAGATGTTTCAGCGGTAAAAATGGATCAAACTAACAATGGTTTAGCTCAAGTAAAAGTCCGTGGTAGTGGGGTTGTACGAGTTAAATATGAAAAAACTCCCATTCAAAAAATCAGTAAATTGATATCCATAATTAGCTTTTTAATAATGATTATTTACATTTTTCGTCAAAATAGAGTTTCTTCAAAACTTGAATAGTGAGTATAATATGTGATATTGCATGTACAAAGGAAGGCATTTATTTTATGCAATTAAGTTTTTTGAAGAAAAAATCCACTAAGAAAATCACAATAATTGTATTTACAATTTTACTTTTCTTATTAGTTAGTTTTTTAGCACTTTATCAAACGCAGTTTTATCATGGGAAAATTTGGACTTATTTAGGTACTAGTGACGACCGTTTTCACATGATGCGGATAGAGGGCTTGTATCATTCATTACAACGACATCAATTCTTCCCATTTGTAAATATGTCATTTATGGATGGTTTTGGATATATTGTCAATATCTTTTACTCAGATCTCTTATTGTATCCCGCTGCGTTTTTACGCTTGATGGGATTTTCAAGTGCTCAAACTTTGATGGGATATTATTTATTCGTTAACTTTTTGACTTTTGGAATATCCTTTTTGTGCTTTTACAAAGTCAGTCAAAAGTATCTCAATAGTTTAGTATTCAGTTTCGTTTATACTTTGTCGACTTATCGTTTGCACAATTTATTGTTTCGCCATGACTTAGGTGAAGTCGGAGCTTTCATTTTCTTACCCATTGCGATGTTAGGTATTTACGAAATTTTTTATGGTAATCGTAAGAACTGGTGGTATCTAGCTTTTGGAATGACGGCAATCATATACTCGCATGCAATTTCACCGATTCTAGTAGCTATTTTGATAGTTATCATCGGTTTGTGTCAGTATAAAGAAGTTAAAAAGCATCCTAAACGTTTATTGTCATTGGGATGGGCAGCGTTGTGCTCTTTGTTGCTATCAGCAGCGTATTTCTTGCCAATGATTGAGCAATTGCGACATACGAAATTTGTTTTAACGCAGTCAAAGGGAATTTTACCAAAGGGTGCTACTAGTTTCTTTGACATGAGTAAATGGAGTTTGAACAATGGTCTAGGTGAACCAAATATTGGTATCGTCTTATTCATTGCGGCCATCGTAATTGTTTTGTCATTTACTAAGATTAAGAATAAGGCTGTCAAAGATTTTGCGTTAATAGGTGTTATCTTATTGCTTTGCAGTACCAAAGTCTTTCCGTGGGTGATTTTAAATCATACGCCATTCAAAGTAATTCAGTATCCTTGGCGATTTGATATGTTGATTACTTTGTTATTAGCTATTGTGGTGGCAAGTGATCCGTTAAAACTCTTTAATAGTAAATTAGCCAAAAGTGGTTTGATAGTCTTTACTTTGTTGTTTGCTATTTCGGCTAGTTATCGTTTGGTACAAGGATCATCATTACAATTTGTTGATCAGAGTGAATACAATCAACTAGAGCCCTTTAGTATTGGCGCAGGGCAAGAATACTTACCGCAAGGTACTAGTTTAAGTGATTTACAAAGAACGCCTCACAAGCCACAAATAATGGCTGGTAAGGCTAAAATTAGTCAGTTTAAGCAATATGGAACGCGCCTGAGCTTTAGTTTTAAAAATGCTAAACACGCTAAAGTAGATATTCCTATTATTGCCTATTATGGTTTTCAATCGACTCAATCGGAAGGTAAAGTATCCAACTTGCGAGTAGATAAGACTAATAATAATTTAGCTCAAGTGACGGTCAACGGCAGTGGAAAAGTTGTCATTGATTACTTTGAGACGATGACGCAAAAAGTTGCACGTCGCATTTCGTTCTTATCATTGTTGATTATGATAGCAATTATTTTTATCAATAAATTGAACTTAGTAGATTTTGGAAGAATCGAAGGTTTACGTTCTAAAGAATAAAAAAATAGCATCTATTCAGATGTAGTCGATCAACGGCTGCCATTATCTGAATAGATGCTTATTTGTTTGATCCTATAAAAAATTGAAAATTACTATTTAGTCCGGAATAGCAAAGAAAATTGGCTCAGTAGTGAAGTTATTCTTAGCAACTTGTTGCTTAGAATAAGGCCGAGTTTTGAGATTTTGCGCACTTGGTTTATGCAAAAGCTCAAAATCGTGCCCACTACGTTCCAGCCAAATTTTCTTTGCTATGGAGGACGGAATTATAAACTAACTTAAGAAAGAACCCCAATGTGGATTCAACTTTTTTGTTCAGTTTATTTATCTTTCAAATCATCAACGTCAGTCAATGATGCTAAATTATCTTGTTTCGTAACGGCTTTTTTATCAACGGTAACTTTGAACCAGTTAACGAAACCGTGATCGAATTCTGCAACTTCAAAATGGAAGTTATCCATATCAAAGGTAGAACCCTTTTGTAGGTTAGGGAACTTTTCAATTAAGTAACCACCAACGGTAATGATATCGGATTTTTGAAATTCACTAACGTCGGTTCTGAAGTAACGTTCAAAATCGTATAACGTAGTCTTACCAGAAACATTGTATGAACCATCTTCATTTTTAACAATGTATTCATCAGAAACATCATCGATTTCATCCTTAACTGTTCCAAATAATTCTTCGTAGATATCTTTATCAGTGACGATACCACTAGTACCACCGTATTCATCAACGACAATAACTATAGGTGTCTGTTTCTTGATCATTTTGGATAAGATATCTTGAATTGGCATGGTTTCGGGAACGGTATTGACAGAACGCAAGATACGACTGATGCCAACATCGCCATCGACTTGGTTTTGACGAACGATATCATATGCATAAACGTAACCTAAGACTTTATCTTTATCATTATCCGCTACAACAGGGAATCTAGAGAAACCTTGTTGTAAATAATCTTTGATAACATCTTTGACTTTATCCGTTATATCGACAACATAAAGACTTGTCCGATCGACCATGATATCCTTCGCAACTTTATCATTCAACTCAAAGGCACGCTGCATGAAGATAACGTCATCTGGTTCCATGTCGCCACCCTTGATCGAAGACTTAGATAATCTCAAAATTTCAGATTGTGAGAAGACCTCATTTTCGCTATCAGCTGGTTTCATACCCATTAGTCTGACGATTCCAGATGCGGAAACATTTAGTAACCAAACGAACGGATAAACGGCAACGTGGAAGAAACGTAATGGCGTAACGACTAACATCAACATCTTCATTGGCATATCGATTGAGATATTCTTTGGAACGATTTCTGTTAAAACCACTTCCAAATAAGTTAGTAGTAAAACACCAACGATTGAACTCAAAGCATGTAGGCCACTACTACCACCGGCAGAAATATGAGCAACACCTAGTACTTCTATCAGTAAGTATTCGATGGTACTTTCACCGATCCAACCTAAAATGATACCAGCGATACTAGTACCAACTTGAGTAGTCGACAAGTATTCGTTTAGATTATTGACCATCTTTAAAGCACGTTGTAATTTCTTTTTGTTTCCTTCACCTTTTTGAATGGCATCTTCTAGTTGACTGGATCTAGTTTGAACTAAAGCAAACTCAGCAGCCACAAAGAAGAAGGCAAAGATAAAGGTAACAAGTATGATAATAAAATTTGTTGTAATTGCAGAACTTGACAATATATTATTTCCCCTTCTATTTCCTGTAAATCGAATTATACACCAAAGAAAAACCGACTGTGTCGGCAAAGAGTAAATATTTTATCTTTTCATCTTCAGTATATCCAATTTAGTGGTTAAAATATAGCTAGGACAATTTTATTTTGAGTTCGTTATGAATTTTGTAGTTGAACTTAACAATCATTATTTTTATAATGAAGAGAATGAAACAACCTTGGGGGAATCCTTTTGAGTAAAGTAAAAACTAACAACCTATTAACTCCTGCACAAGCCGCAAAGGACTTGGGGATCAGCGTTGCAACGCTACGTAAATATTCTTTGATAGTCGAAAAGACTACTGCCAATAGTAAATACTTTGAGCGTAATAGTCAGAATAATCGTCTCTACACTCAGAAAAATATTGAAGATTTTAAAGAAATGGTCAAACTAAGTCATGGACCAAAGATGACTCTAGAAACTTCAGCTGCACAAATTTATCCTGCTGCCGATGCCAAAGAACCTACTGACACTAAACAAAACGATGAAATTGCAGATTTGCAAAAAACTGTTGCTAAATTAGAATCAGAAAATAAGAAGCGTGAATTAACTATTAAAGAATTACAACAAGAGTTAAATGATGCTCAAAAATCAAAAGAACAACTCCAAGTTGAGTTGGATACTTTGAAGCAACAAGCTGAAGAAAAAGTTGAAAATAATGACACGAAAAAAGATGAAAACATCAAAGAACGTGTAAACGAAAAGGTTAATGATGACAAGAAAGGTCATTGGTGGAACAAGTTCATGGGCTAATCAACCAATAAACCTTATGATATCAACCTCTTAAGCAATCGGGTCGTACCAAAATGTTGATTTTGGTGCGGCTTTTTTATGTATAATTAGAACTTGTGATAACAACTTAGGAGGATTAATTTTGAAATTAGCAATGATTGGACTCGGTAAGATGGGAATCAATTTAACCGAGAATTTGATTCGTAACGGTAATGAAGTAGTTGCTTTTGATTTAAATGATGGTGCCAGAAACGATGCTTCAACTTTGGGTGCACGTGTTGAAAAAAGCCTTAAAGATGCGGTTTTGGCTTTGGATGCACCACGTATTGTTTGGGTAATGTTACCAGCGGGGGACCCAACTAATACAACAATCGATACCTTGAGCGAAATTTTGGATGAAAATGATATCGTGATTGACGGTGGAAATTCATTTTACAAAGATTCATTGCGACACAATAAAATCCTAACTGATAAAAACATTAAGTTCTTCGATGTTGGTACATCAGGCGGTATGAGTGGTGCAAACCGTGATGGTAATTTCATGATCGGTGGAGATGATGAAAAAGCTTTTGAATATATCGAGCCTATTTTCAAAGGAATTGCACAAACTGATGGTTACTTATACACTGGAAGAGCTGGTAGCGGTCATTACTTGAAGATGGTTCATAACGGTATTGAATACGGTATGATGCAAGCTATCGCCGAAGGCTTCGATGTTTTGAAACATAGTGAATTCGATTATGACAATGAAGCGGTGGCTAATGTTTGGCAACATGGTTCAGTTGTTCGTAGTTGGTTGATGGAATTGACACAATCAGCCTTTTCAAAGGATCCAGACTTAGACGAAATTAAAGGTGTAATGCATTCTTCTGGTGAGGGTAAATGGACAGTTGAAGAAGCTTTAAGATTGCAAGTTCCAACACCTGTAATTGGAGCTTCATTGATGATGCGTTATCGTTCATTAGAGGATGATACATTCACTGGTAAAGTCGTAGCGGCCTTACGTAACGAATTTGGTGGACACGTTGTTGAAATAAATAATAACGGAAATAAAGATAAAAAATAATTAATGAAAAACTTGTCGTTGGCAAGTTTTTTCTTTTTTTGTAAGGAGTTTTTTGGTGAAAGAACGTGGAAAAATATTTTTATTGGTATTGTTAGGAGCTTTTATCGGTAGTGATTTGCGTTATCTAGAAAGTTTGATTTTTAAGGCATCCAACGGTTTTCCTTGGGGAACTTTGATAGCCAATTTAACAGGTGCATTCTTCATGCCTTTTTTGATTCATTACTTGCAAGACAGATATAATTTATCACCGAAAACAATTTTGACCTTGAGTACAGGTTTATTAGGCTCTTATACGACCTTTTCAACCTTTATAGCCGATAGTTATCGATTGTACCAAAATGGTAGTTGGTTTTTATTGGCGATTTACTTGTTTGTAACGATTGTTGGTGGCTTTGTTGTAGCGCTACTCGGTAATTATTGGGCTGCCAGTCGAGCATTCATCGATTATGCCAAAAGGGAGCGAAACTAATGAATTTTTTAATTGTTGGTCTAGGTGCAAGTGTTGGCGCAATTTTAAGAAATGAATTGACACTCTTACAAAGTAAAATAAAAATTGATTTTCCAGTAATAACATTGTTGATAAATATTTTTGGAGCGTTATTATTAGGTATCTTCACTGCACAAATTCATAACGCTGCTTTATTATTGTTAGGAACTGGTTTTTGTGGTGGTTTTACTACCTTTGGAACCTTGAACATGGAATTGAGTCAACTATGGTTTCAACGACGCTTCGTTCGCTGTTTTCTTTATTTCAGTTTGACTTATATTTTTGGTATCCTAGGATTTGTCATAGGAATACACGTATAGGAGATTTTTTTATGCAGATAAAAGAACCAATTTGGAATGAAAGCTTTCGACCAGGAATTATTTCTTCAACTAAATTATATTTTCAAGATCTCTTTGTTGGTGCTAAAAGAATGAGTCGCAAGGATTTCTGGTGGGGCTATTTAGGCTTTAGTATTGTAGCTTATGTCATTGTGGCATTATTAACATTTATTCTAACTAAAATGCCGGTAATGGATTATTATTGGAGTTCAATCATTGGCGTAGTGCTGGCTATAACGATGGGTTACTATTGGATTGCTGTCTTTACTGCCATTATTAGACGTTTACATGACCGAAAAATGCGCGGTTGGTGGGTGTTGTTAGGAGTAGTTCCATTCGTTGGAGCTATTGCTTTGATAGTGTTATTGTGCTTGCCACAACGGAATCTAGGCAATCGTTTTCCCAAAACAATCTAAAACTTTGTTAAACTAGAGCAGAAATGTTCTAGTTTTTTGTTGGAGGAAAAATATGTGTGGACGATTTTTGTTTGAACCTGATCAAAATCCTGAAATAAAACGAATTTATCAGTTAGCAAAGAATGCTGGCTTCAATCCTAAAACGGGTGAAGTTTTTCCGACCGATGAGACAGCTTTGATTATTGCTGGAAATCGTCAAGTTCAAGTTGTCGGTATGAAGTGGGGCTTTCCGGGCTTTAAAACTGGTCAATCACTGATCAATGCCCGTAGTGAAACGGTGCAACAAAAACCGATGTTCGCAGATTCATTTTTAAAACGGCGTTGTGTTTATCCAACCACAGGTTTTTTTGAATGGAATAAAGCCAAACAAAAATATAAATTTAATTTCTCTAATGATCCTCAGACGCTTTTTATCGCTGGTTGTTACAACTACTTTGACAATGTAGCTCAAAGCATCTTATTTACAACGGCACCCAACGAATCAATGGTACCTGTTCACGATCGAATGCCATTGATCTTACAAAAAAATCAAATCAATGCTTGGATTTATAACGATGACTTTGCTAAAAACTTTTTGGATACGGCAATGCCACAATTGTACTCACAAGCAGAAAAATAGGTATTTATTATGAATGATAAGATTCAAAAATTTAGTAACAGTCAAGATTTCTTTCAATGTCCAATCTGTGGAAAAGAACTAAAATTAGTTGGCAATAGTCTGTTTTGTAGTAATGACCATTGTTTCGACATTTCTAAAAAAGGATTTGTTGACTTTGTTTTAAATAATAAGGCATCCAAAAATTATGATCGCGATTCTTTTGAAAATCGTCATTTAATTTTGGAACATGGCATGTATGATCATATCGCTAATAAGTTAGTTGAATTGATTAAAAAATTACATTTAGAAAGCATTTTAGACGTTGGCTGTGGCGAAGGTTATTATGCTAAAAAAATTGCTCAAGCGGGGATTAAGGATGTTTTGGCTTTCGATATTTCTAAAGATTCAATTCAATTGGCAGCTAAAGGTATTAATACGCCGGTGAAGTGGTTTGTGGGTGATTTGGCTCATTTACCAATTCAAGATAATACGGTCAAGGGTATCATTGATGTCTTTTCGCCAGCTAATTATGCGGAGTTCAATCGTATTTTAGATGCTGGCTATGTTTTAAAAGTTATTCCCAATCAATTTCACGTTCAGGAGCTGCGCCAAGTAGCAAAGGACCAGTTGCAACAAGCAGAGTATTCGAATAAAAAAGTTCTAGATTATTTTGAAGAACATTATGAATTGATTGATCAAATAGATGCTACGGAAACTTATCCAGTGACAGAAGAAGTTAGAACGGCGTTTATCAATATGACGCCACTTTTATTCAACGTCGATAAATCAAAAATTGATTGGTCACAAGTTAAAAACATTACAGTTGGTTCAACTATTTTAGTCGGACAACAAAAAAATCGTCGAAATTAATCGACGATTTTTTATTTGGCATATTTTTGTAGGTCGTTTTTGAAATCACCTTGAACTAATGTAGCAACTTGTTGAACGATTTCTTTAGGGTCTTCTTTAAGGTCATTTTGAACCCATTCATGAATTAGAGCTAATAAGGCTAATGTGTAGAAGTGGGCGATGAAATCTTTATGCTTTTGTTCAACGATCATATCTTCAGCCACTTTTTCTACAATATCGATTACGTAGCTATAAATAACCTTGAAGATGTATTTTTCCATCAAGTCACGATAATTAGATTGATAGGCGTTTTTGACGATGGTTTTGTTGTTTTGCATAATCGTCATAACGGCGTAGAAACCACATTGCCACTTATCATAACTGGCAGTTTTATCCAGAATTTTTCGGGCGTTGGTACAAGCTGCATATTCTACTAGTTCATAAATATCAGAAAAGTGGTTATAAAAAGTTTGTCGAGTTAAGTTGCATTCAGTCACGATATCCTTAACGGTAATTTTATCGACTGGTTTTCTCTTTAAAATATCACATAATGACAAAGCTAGAGTTTCTTCAGTTGTAGGCATCGTATCCCCCAAATATTCTCAAGTGAATTCAATTATATAATTTTTTAAATAAAAGTACACAGGAAATTTGGTTCTTTTTTTATGTTGATTGGTGTAATATGCCGTCCTCCATAGCAAAGAAAATTTGGCTGGAACGTAGTGGGCACGACTTGGAGCCTTTGCTAAGACCAAAAACGGGCAAAGTCTTCAAGCTCGGCCTTATTCTAAGCAACAAGTTGCTAAGAATAATTTCACTACTGAGCCAATTTTCTTTGCTATTCCGGACTAGATAGTGGCTTTATTCTTTGTGTCTTAATTATTGGGAATAAAAATAGCAGACGACGGACGACGAAATTTAACTAAAATTTTATGAGTATTTAAATTAGGATAATAAAGACAAAACAGAACGTATGTTTTACAATGTTAATTAACAATTACGAGGTGGGAAAGTATGGCGACTAAAATTGGAATTCGGCAATTAGTAGAATTCGTCTTGCGCAGTGGTGATTTAAATGAGACTAAAAATAGTCAAAATACAGCCTTGAATGGTGCACGAATTCACCGTCGTTTGCAAAAAAAGCGTAGTAAGGATCCAGATTATCAGAGTGAAGTCTATTTAAAAACTGAAGTGACGATGAATGATAACGAATATTTGATATCAGGTCGTGCCGATGGTTTAAAAATCACTGATAAGAATGCTCTGATTGAAGAAATTAAAACTTCTGATCAACCATTTGAAGAATTAAGCGATAATACCTTGGAATTGTATTGGGGACAGGTCAAGGTCTATGGTTACTTGATTTTAAAGGATTATCCACGATTTGATCACGTGACTTTAAGGTTAACGTATTTCCAAGTTAGTACCGAAAAGATTATGACGGATGAACAAGTTTATAGTCGTGATGATTTAAACAAATTTTTTAAGGATTTAATCAATGAATATGAGTATTGGTTAGTTTTGCGCGCTAATTTACGAAAAGAACGCAATACTTCAATTAAAAAATTACAATTTCCCTTTCCACAATTTCGAACTGGTCAACATGAATTAGCGGCAGCAGTTTATAAGACGATTTTATATGAAACCAGATTATTCGTTGAAGCACCGACGGGTACTGGAAAGACGATTTCAACGTTGTTTCCGGCTATTAAAGCGATGGGAGAAGAAAAAATTCAGCGACTATTTTATTTAACAGCTAAGCAGAGCACCAGAAGAGTCGCTGAAGAAGCAATTGATTTGATGGCCAGTAAGGGACTGAAATTAAAGAGTATTACGTTGACAGCGAAAGACAAGATTCGTTTTCCTGAACAAGATGTTCCACCAGATAAAGATCCTTATATGATTGGCTATTATGATCGTTTAAAACCAGCTTTGTCAGACTTATTGACTAATGAAGACAGTATTACCCGTGAAGTAATTGAAAAATACGCTAAGAAGCACCAAGTTGACCCCTTTGAATTTTCACTAGATGCTTCGTTATTTTGTGATGTGATTATTTGTGATTACAATTATTTATTCGATCCGTTAGTTTATTTACAACGTTTCTTTATTGAAAAAGATACTGATAATTTCTTCTTAATTGATGAGGCACATAATCTAGTCAGTCGTTCTCGATCGATGTATTCAGCTCAAATCAGTGATCAAAAAATTGCTAGTTTGTTAAAAGCAGCCAAGAAGATCAATACGCAACCAAGCGCTGATTTTCAAAAACAAATAAAGAAAGTTCGGCGAGTATTCAATCAGATGAAGAAAGTCCTAAAAGAAGACGATTTAACTGAAAGAATTACTTCTGATGTCCCAGATAAACTATTGAATACTTTGAGTAAATTTAATGACTTTATGACTGATTGGATAGCAGACCAACAGCCGTCGGATTTTCTCGAGAGTGCCAAAGATTACTTCTTCGATAGTTTAACGTTTGTCAAAATCGGAGCGTTATATGACGATACTTATAAGACAAGAATCGTGATTGAAGATAAAAATCTAATTGTTAAACAGTTATGCTTAGATCCTAGCCACTTCTTAGATAAGTCGTTAGATTTAGGGTTAGGAGCAGTGTTTTTTTCAGCTACGTTATCGCCAATGGACTATTATCAAAGCGTTTTAGGTGGCAAAGAAAACAGTTTGGCATATCAATTACCGTCTCCTTTTCCTGCACAAAATCAAGTTATTATGGTCACACGGTACATTCAAACAACTTATCGACAACGTCCTTTTAGTCAAGATGATATCGTTGAAAGTTTACATACTTTGATTAGCGGTAAAAAAGGTAATTACTTATGTTTTTTCCCTTCGTATGGCTATTTAAAGCAGATTGAAGAGCGTTTTGAGGAAGAATATCCAGAAATTCTAACAGTTACACAGACAAGTGCAATGAATAATGTGGCTCGTGATGAATTCTTAAATAAATTTCAGGATAATCCTGATCATACATTATTAGGATTTTGCGTTCTTGGTGGAATTTTTTCGGAAGGTATCGATTTACGAGGTAATAAATTAATAGGTGTTGCCGTTGTCAGCGTGGGATTACCTGGACTTAGTGCAGAGAATAATCTGATACGTGATTATTATGATCAGGAAAATGGACATGGTTTTGAATATGCTTATCAGATGCCCGGTATGAATAATGTTTTGCAAGCTGCTGGAAGATTGATTCGCAGTAGTCACGACAAGGGAATTATTTTGTTGTTGGATCAGCGTTTTGCTAGTTTTCGTTATACACAGCTTTTCCCTAATCATTGGCAAAATCGACAGAATTTAAATTCAGTAAAGCAACTACAACAAGCTGTGGATAAGTTTTGGAAAGGAGTTTCAGATGAAGACTAAGTTAACTAAAAATTTAGAAAGTACGCTATATCAATATTGCTTAGAACAAGGTTCCTACGTGGTCGAAGAAGTATCGATGCCTGACAAAAAGGGAATCGTGGATACTTTGAGTTATCAACAATTAACTGATGGCAAGATTGAATGGCGTTGTTATGAATTAAAAGTTACAAAAGCTGATTTTCATTCCAAAGCTAAATTATCTTTTATCGGTAACTACAATTATTTTGTCCTACCACAAAAATTGTTTGAAGAAGTTCAAAATGAAATTCCTACTCATATCGGCGTTTTAATTTATCGAGCTTTTGATAAAAAAGCTATCGAAAATTCACCACAAACCTTACGAGCACCAGGATTCTTGACCGTAGCTAAAAAGGCTCAATATCAGGATTTACAAGTGGATGAGACTAAGCTGACTAGTCATTTTGTCGCTTCTTTATTTAGAGAAGTGGATAAGGCCAAAAAAGTTGAAAAGGGTCTGCAATTGTATTCTGATGATAAATTATTCAAAGAATTAAAAAAGCGTTCCAAAGCTGGTTATGATGTCTACACTCCGGATCACAATCTTTATGACCGTTTTGTAGATGATTTGAAGGATGAGGCTATTGATTCACTTCAAGAGGAATTAGATGCTCGCAATGAGCAGTACCAAACTTTGAAATTAGAATTACAAAAATTGCATCAACCAAATTTGGAGGATAAATTATGATTTATTATCCTTATTTACGAGGTAGGATGTATGATTTATTGGCATTAAAGGAATTAGTTGAGAAGAAACTTTTGAGTAAGAATATCATTCCAATAATCGAGCCAGTTAGAGATTCCAAAGAGCTGTTGCAGACGGTTCGAACTTTGATAAAGTTTCAACATCCATTTAGCGTTATAGCGAACCCACAAGTTAGTGTTTATGGCTTGAATGATACAAAATTATTTCCTTTGCCAGATTTATCAAAGTTAAATTTCTTTTATCCAAGTGCCATCTTGGCAGCTGATTTTAGTAGTGAATTCGTTCAAACTAGCGGCTCACAAAAGTCTTTGTTGATTGCTAAAGATTATGAATTGTTAAAGGCTTATCAAAAAACGCGTGTTTTGCAAACTGTGGATAAAGTTTTAATTCCCGATGTTGCTCGCATGCAACAACTTGTTTTTGACAAATCGGTTAAATTGACAGATCCGTTGACCTTTGTTAAACATGTTGAGGATTATCAATTATTGGAAGATGAATTTTTTGAACCGGCGGATTGGTATCATCAGGTGGATGATTTTAAAGGTTTTGGTGACTATTCAATGGTTGGACATGTTTATTTTGATAAGGGGATGCCATCACGGGCAATTGCCTTACATGTAATTTATGCGACTAAGACTGGTGAACTAAGAATTCATCATTTTGTTTCCGATAGTAATGAGAAAATGAGTGGGCAAAGGGAAAAATTTTTTGAAGCTTTAAACAAAATGATACCTTGGTGTCAAAAGAATATTTTTGGTCTCAATAAAACTCCAGCTTTGGAAGAATTATTGAGTTATGCACAGCAGAACAAGTTTCCTGGCTTAGGAGTAGTCAAAAAATTATCATTGATGCACCATTTTGAATTGATGAGTAGATTATTAGAATTAGAAAATAAATAAAGGACATCATTAGAATCGCACGCAGTTTTGATTGCATGAATTCTAATGATGTCCTATTTTATTACCACAATTTGATTAATGCTTGTGTTCCGTCATTACCGAGACCCTTTTCATCGACTAAGGTTTCGTAAAGTTTCTTAGCTTGCTTAGTAGCTGGTAAGTCTAAATTCATCTTTTCACTTTCATCAAGTGCAATTCGAAGATCTTTTAGGAAGTGCTTGGAATAAAAGCCTGGTTTGAAATCTCCTTTGAGAATTCTAGGACCGTAATTTTCTAGACTCCAGTTATCTCCGCCACCGCCTTCGACAGTTTCGAGGACTGCTTGTAGATCTAGCCCGGCTGCTTTAGCGTAGACAAACATTTCTGTTAAACCAGTCATTGTTCCGGCAATCATGATTTGATTAGCCATCTTTGCATGTTGACCAGCTCCGTATGAACCGAAATAGTGGGAAGTTTTACCGATAATCTCAAAGATTGGTTTGAGGGTTTCGAAAGCTTTTTTATTACCACCAACCATGATAGTTAATTTGCCATCACGAGCACCAACGTCACCACCTGAAACAGGAGCATCGATTGATTCAACACCAATTTCTTCAGCTTTTTGACCAATCTTTTTGGCTAAGGTAGGTGTACTAGTTGTCATATCAACGATAATCTTGCCAGCACTTAATCCGGCAAAAATACCATTATCTTTAAAGTAAACATCTTCAACATCTTGTGGGAAACCGACCATAGTGAAAATAACGTCGGTATTTTGTGCAACAGTTTTAGGATCAGAGAACCATTTAGCACCTTCATTAATCAGAGGTTCAGCCTTTGATTTTGTTCTAGTATAAATATCAACATCATAGTTAGCTTTCAATAGATTATTGATGATACCGCTACCCATAACGCCAGTACCAATGAAACCAATTTTTTGCATATTACTTCCTCCAATCATCAAGTTAATTATATTATACGAAAAATCTTCTAGTTAATGATATGATTACCTATTTATTGACCATGTTTGTTTGCTATAATTCAGTTGATGTTGTTAATCAAGTTAGTGTTAAATTCCGTTATCAATTCCAGCATCCACAAAACTGTCACTACCGACTAGATAACGTCTTTTACTTGTTACTCCAGTGATAAAAAAGAACTACTATCTAGTCCGGAATAGCAAAGAAAATTGGCTCAGTAGTGAAATTATTCTTAGCAACTTGTTGCTTAGAATAAGGCCGAGCTTGAAGACTTTGCCCGTTTTTGGTCTTAGCAAAGGCTCCAAGTCGTGCCCACTACGTTCCAGCCAAATTTTCTTTGCTATGGAGGACGGCACGCTACACTAACTTAAATTTAGAAATAACTAAAGAATAGATAGGAGGGGTATTTCGTGAAATTTATTAAGGACTACTATAAAAGCATTTTAGCAGCTTTGTTTTATGGAATAACCTCGGCTCTAGGTATTCAATTACTTTTGCAGCCGGCAAAGCTTTATACCAGTGGTGTTACTGGTGCATCACAGTTAATCGTGAACTTGTTGAATGAGTTTGCACATACGAGTACGCCTGTTTATTTATGGTATGTCTTGTTGAACTTACCATTGATTATTTTGGCTTGGTTGAAGTTAGGAAAGAAATTTACGATACTTTCGATTATTTCAGTTGCTTCAGCTTCAATATTTATTTTGTTTATACCGTTATACCCAATCACTAAAGATCCGCTACTTTCAGCCGTCTTTGGTGGAATCCTATCCGGGGCTGGAATTGGTCTTTGTTTCCGTTACGGCTTCTCGACTGGAGGTACTGATATTATCGCTTTGATCGTGCAAAGAAGCACCGGAAGTTCAGTTGGTCAAGTTAGCTTTGCCATAAATGCTGTTATCATTACGATTGCAGGCTTTGCCTTCGGTTGGGAACTAGCTTTGTATACAATTATTTCTATTTACATTACTAATATGGTAATAGATAAAATGTATATTCAACAACAAAAAATTACCGTTACAGTATATAGTCATCGGGTCGATGATATTTCGAAAGAATTGCTCAAATCGCTTAACCGTGGTTTAACACTCGATTATCATTTGCGTGGTGCATATTCTGGTGAAGAGATTGGTTCAATTACGATGGTTTTGACTAAATATCAATTGTTTTTTGCTAAAAAAATCATTTTAAAAGAAGATCCACAAGCATTTATCAATATCCAGCCAACAATGTCCATTGCAGGTAAATTTAACGATAATTAATTTCAAAAAACTGTATAAAAATATTTATTAATTGGGTCTGGAAATCGTTTACAATATAGATTAATGTGAAGTATGAAGGAGATTTTAATATGAAAACTGTTATTTATACTCATCCATACACGGGGAGCTTTAATCATGAGATTTTGAATCGATTAACTAATTCGTTCTCAAAAAATGATGAGGAATTTGAAATAATCGATCCTTATGGCGATCATTTTGATCCAGTACTCTCTGAAGAAGATTTGAAAGTCTATAGTCAAGGTAAGACTAGTGATGAATTAGTCAAAAGATACCAGCGTAAAATAGCGGCATCAGATGAATTAGTATTCATCTTTCCAATTTGGTGGCATAATTTACCAGCCATGTTAAAAGGCTTTTTAGATAAGACGATGTTGAATGGTTTTGCATATAACGAAGACAACGGCTGGAAGGGTTTGCTGACCAACATTAAAAAAACTACCGTTATAACGACGTCGACAGTAACTAAAGAGTACTTAGAAAATAATTGTGGCAATCCAATTCAAGATGTTTTTATTGCACGAACATTGAATGATTTGGGAATTGATCCACAAACTGTTAAATGGATTCACTTTGGTCAAGTTAATACCACTACTGACCAGATTCGGGCAAAATTCTTAGATGATTTACCTGATTTATATGCGAATAGATAAAAATAGCGCCGATTAGACTTTTTTTAGTTTAATCGGCGTTATAATATCTTTTAATAACATTGTAATTATGAGGGCGTTTTAATGCATAGAAAGAGAAGGAATAATTTAGGCTGGTTACAGTTAATATTTATGATATTAGCGGCCTTTGTGATCGGCTTTTGTTTAAATTTGGCACAAACCGGTGATTTGATTTTCACTAAACAAATAGTTTTTGGGACAAATTGGAATACTTATTTGCTCACTACGGCAATTATTTTCATTATTTATCTAGGGTTATATGGTTTATTTAACCGTTTCTTTTATTCTTCCGCAGTATTTTTTGTTTTCTTTTTGATTTATGCGGTGGCCGATAGGATGAAGGTAATTTACCGCTCTGAGCCGATTTTACCTAGTGACCTGTTGCTATTGAAGAATACAAAATCATTATTATCCATGTTGACTCCTAAGCTCATTGTTGCTGTAGTGGTAGCATTAGTAATCGTTATAACGGTATTTGTTTTCCTAGAGATACGCGTTGGGAAAAATATGTTGCGTTTCAAGCCAATTACGAGATTGATTTTTGTTGGATTGACAGCATTTAGTATCGGTATTTTTTATACTGCCAATGATAATAGTTCATTAACATATCGTTTACTAGCAGCTTCTGGATATACTAATCTAGATTCGAATATTAATAAATCAGCTAATACTAATGGTCCAATGCTGACATTTTTAGGCAATATGTACGTCAATATTATGGAAAAACCACAAGACTACAGTCAGCAGACAATGGCCAAGATAGTTAAGAAGTACCAAGAACAAGCTGATGAAATAAATAAAAATCGTGATAATGATGATCTTTCTGATCAAACCTTGATTTTTGTCCTTAGTGAGAGTTTTTCTGATCCGACTAGAGTTCCCAATCTTAAAATGAATCAGGATCCAATGCCCAATATACGAAATATTGAAAATTCAACGACTTCAGGATTGATGATGAGTTCTGGCTACGGTGGCGGTACCGCTAATATGGAATACATGACCTTAACGGGGTTAGCTTTGAATCAATTCTCGAATTCGTTACAGTCTCCATATACACAAGTAGTTAATAAGCAGGAAAATCCTATTAATATTGCCAACAGTTTTAAGACTGCCAGTGCTATTCATCCTTATCATGGCAATTTTTATAATCGCAATAGCGTCTATAAGAGTTTTGGTTTTCAAAGTTTTCGCAATATTGATACGACAGGGGATTCAGCGTTGAAATATACGACGACTTTACCGGGAATGGAATATATCAGTGATGAATCTGCTTATGATAATGCTTTATGGCAGGTTAATCATATTAATGGTGGCCAATTTATCAATTTAGTAACGATGCAAAATCACATGCCTTATACGAATAATTATACTGACAATCAATTTACTAATACGGGGTCGGCTATTTCTGATAAAAATCGTGATCAGGTAAATAATTATGCTAAGGGTTTGAGTTATACAGATAGTGCTACAAAGGATTTCTTGGATAGGATAGATAAAATCGATAAACCAATTACAATTGTATGGTATGGCGATCATTTACCAGGAATTTATGATGGTAACGATATGTATAAGAATAATGTGGCTCAACACCAAACAGATTATTTTGTCTATAGTAATAAATATGCCCGTGATCACAATCAGGGAACGACCAAGTTAGATAACGCTACTAAAGTTACTGATCCTAATGGATTTATTCCTTTAGCTTTGAAACAAATGAACCAAAAGGTAACACCTTATTATGCTTTACTAACTGAGGTACAAGAGAAATTGCCTGCTATGGCAAGAAATATCGATGAGTCTAGTAGTAATTTGTACGTTAATGAAGATAGTAAACAAGTGAAAGAGTCGGATTTAACGCATGAACAAAAAGAATTGCTTCAGGATTATCGTTTAGTTCAGTATGATCTCACTGCTGGCAAAGGATATACACAAAAAAGTATTAACAAATAGGAACGAATTGGGAAATCGATTCGTTTTTTTTGTTGTTTTAAATTAATATATTCATATACGTCAAATAAAGGGTATGGGGATATGCATATTAAAAAATCTTTTTTTATTTACTTGTTACAATTTTTATTCATGTTGTTTTCCGCCGCATTAGTTGGTTATCTACTTCATCTTTCACAAACAGTTGATTTTAAAGCTACCAACCAAGCTGTTTTTCATACTAATGTAGCAGCTTATCTGTTAACAATAACGATTCTGTTCATATTATATCTAGCAGTTTATGGTTTGATTAATCGCTTCTTCTATGCAACGGCCATTTATTATATTTTCTTTGGCATTTACATTGTGGCCAATCGCTTAAAAGTGGCTTATCGAAACGAACCAATTATGCCTAGTGATTTAGCGCTTTTAAGAAGCTGGAAACAGCTATTTTCGATGATCAGTTGGAAAATAGTTATTTTAGCCATCTTAAGTTTTGTAATTGTGATAGGATTTTGTGTCTTTTTGGGCAAACATTTCTCGAAAAAAACTTTGCACTTTAATCTAATTACAAGAATTATTTTGGTTGTCCTGGGAGTCGCCACTATCGGGTCGTTTTATAACGTTGACAAAGAGGGCTCCTTTATGAATAAAGTCACTGCCAGAACGGGTTATATCAACTTCGCACCTAATATTAGTTTAATAGCCAATACCACAGGGCCCTTATTGCCATTTTTGGGTAATATTCATACGGATATTATGGATAAGCCACAAGATTACAACAAGGAAACGATGCAAAATATCTTACATAAGTATCAAAAAAAGGCTCAACAAATCAATCAAAACCGTCCTAATCAAAATTTGAATAAGCAGACGTTGATTTTTGTTTTGAGTGAAAGCTTTGCTGATCCAGTACGAGTTCCAAACGTTACGATTAATCAAGATCCTATTCCTAATATCAATCAAATAAAGCAAGAAAATACCTCAGGATTGATGTTAAGTTCTGGTTATGGTGGCGGAACAGCCAATATGGAATACATGGCTTTTACTGGTCTAGCTTATAATCAATTTGCTAAATCATTGCAGTCGCCATATACACAATTGGTAGTTAATCAAGATCATCCTATTAATATTATTAATAGTTTTGATTATGCAGCGGCTATTCATCCATATTATGTTAATTTTTATGACCGTGATATTGTCTATCCCAAATTAGGCTTTAATAAATTCAAGAATTTTCAAACTAAAGGCAAGGATGCTTTAGAATACAAATCTAAACTCAGCTACAGTACCTTTGTCGACGATGAGTCTTCCTATAAAGAAACTTTGAAACAAGTTAATGCCAGAAAAAAGGGTCAATTCATCAGTTTAGTGACGATGCAAAATCATATGCCATTCAATGTAACGTATGATAATAATCAATTTACTTATAAGGGTTCAGCAGCGGGTATTCCACAACAAGTTGCTAATTATGCTAAAGGAATTAATTATACCGATAATTCGACTAAGGAATTTTTGGACAAGTTAGATGCTATACAAAAGCCGATTACAGTTGTTTGGTATGGTGATCATTTGCCAGGATTGTATGATAAAAATTCCATGGAAAAATACAACGTTGTACAACATGAAACAGATTATTTCATTTATAGTAATAAATATGCTTTGAGTCACAATTATGGAACTAAAAAGATTGAACAGAATACAGCTATAACTGATCCAAACAGTTTTATTCCTATTGCTTTGAAACAGATGAAACAAAAAGTAACGCCTTACTATGCGTTGTTGACTAAAGTTCAAGAACAATTGCCAGCCACTGCTAAAAATAGTGTCGGTAATAGTGAGGATTTGATGGTCAATCAAAATGGCAAACAAATTTCGTCTAATCAGTTGACTAAGTCTCAACGTAAGGTTCAAAAAGATTATCGTTTAGTTCAATATGACCTAACGGCGGGTAAAGGTTATATTAAGTCCAAAATTAATAAATAATATCTTTTTTAGAGTTGAAAACACTTTCATTTTTTGGAACCCTTTTCGTAGGAGTACACTTAACATATTCACTAACAAAAATGGGGATGAAATTAAGTTTTGAATTTTAAGGGTTTTCTATACATATTGATACCAACATTTCTTTTCAGTTCAATGGAAATTGCATTAAAGATTGCTGGTGGACAGTTCAATCCAATCGAATTGAATTTTATTAGATTCTTGATTGGTGGACTAGCCCTCTTACCATTTACTATTCTTTACCTTAAGAAGAACAATGTAAAAATTTCTAGATCTGGCTGGGGTCGTATTGCTTTGACAGGCTTTGTCATTGTCGTAGTAAGTATGACTTTATATCAAATCTCAATTGGAATGTCTAAAGCATCAGTTATTGCTATCATGTTGAGTGCTAATCCAATTTTTGGTTTGATTATCGGATTTGTGTTCCTCAAAGAAAAATTATCGAGAACTAATGTTTTAGCATTGATTCTCACATTAGTCGGTTTATTGATTATTATTAATCCATTCCACTTATCAGGTGCAATGGGAATCATGTTAGGTTTATTATCATCAATTATCTTTGGTGTTTACGGTGTTATGTCACGTGTTTACGGTGGAAAGATAGGCTTGAATGGTCTTTCAATGACTTGTCTAGCTTTCTTATTCGGTTCTGGAGAACTCGGTATCTTGATGGGTATCAGTCATATTCCAGCCGTTGCTAACGCTATTCCTAGTAACTTTTCACAATTTAGTAATATTCCATACTTCCAAGGCATTTCCTTACAAACCTTGCCATTGATCTTGTACATTTCAATCTTAGTCACAGGTGTGGCATTTGGATTGTACTTCCTATCAATGGAAAAAGTTGGAATCTTGCAGGCTTCATTGATTTTCCTAGTTAAGCCTGCATTGGCACCAGTCCTATCACTTCTAATTCTTGGCGAAGCAATGACTGTTAATACGATCTTTGGTATTGTAGTTATCTTGCTAGGTTCATTAGTTACACTTATGGGAGAAAAAATTGCTTACCGTGTTATGGCAATCTTCAGACGTAACAATCCTGAAGCTCATCAAGAAGTGGACGAATTGGAAGTTGTTAAAGATAAAATTGAAAACAGTGAGCTTGCCAAACGTCGTAAAGCCACTGAAGAAGCTGTTCGTGATACTCTTGAAGCTAAAAAAGAGAATCGAGAAGTACCTTCTGAAGACTAAAATATTGATTAATAAGATTATGCAAATTATGCATAATCTTATTTTTTTGCAAAAAATTGAGCTATTATGAAGGTAGCGGTTTCAAGCGACCCGATATTAAGGAGGTTTTGCGAATGGATAACTTAATTAAAATTGGTAATACTGATGTAACTAGTAAAAAGATTGGTCTTGGGACTAACAAAGTTGGTGGACACAATCTATTTGAAAATTTAAAAGATGAAGATGGCTATGCTGTTGTTAAAGAAGCTATCGACAGTGGTATCACAACTTTGGATACAGCCTTCATGTACGGACTCGGTCGTTCGGAAGAGATTATTGGCGATGTAATTCAAAACTATGATCGTAGTAAATTGGTTATCGCTACTAAGGCTGCTCAAGATCCTGATAATGACTTGAAATATAATAATAGTCCTGAATTTTTGAAAAAGTCAGTTGATTTAGCCTTGAAACGTTTAAAGACTGACTATATTGATATTTTCTATATTCATTTTCCAGATGAAAAAACACCTAAGAATGAAGCAGTGGCCGCTTTGAATGAGTTAAAGAAAGCTGGAAAGATCAAAGCAATCGGAGTTTCAAACTTCTCGTTGGAACAAATTAAAGAAGCTAATAAAGATGGTTTAGTTGATATTGTGGAAGATAATTACAGTTTGGTACATCGGGATGCCGAACAAAGTTTATTCCCATATTTGAGAAAGAATAATATCTCATTTGTGCCATATTTCCCATTAGCTTCAGGTTTGTTAACGGGTAAATATAATGCTTCTGATTATAAGAAATTTAAGCAGTTTACTAAAGATGAGTTCGATAATATCTTGAAGTCGATTGATGTCGTTCAAAAAATTGCTGATAAGTACGACGCAACCGTTGCTCAAGTAGTTTTGGCATGGTATATGAAGAATCCAGATATTTCTATCGTGATACCAGGTGCTAGAAAACCAGCCCAAGTAGATCAAAACGTGAAATCTTTGAGTGTTGAGTTAGGTAATTCTGATTACCATGTGATTGATGAAGCATTTGAATAAGTTTTAAATTGAAAGGATTTTTAATTATGGCAAGAAAAGTAGTAATTTTTGGTGCAAATGGATTCGTAGGTGGCGAATTCGCTAAACAATTTATCGAAAATGGAGATTCAGTAACAAGTGTTTCTAGAACCGGTGAACCTTTAGGCAATGAATCATGGTATAGCAAAGTAGACTGGAAAGTCGGAAATGCTTTAGGCACTGGCTTTTGGGAAAATTATCTAAAGGACGCTGACGTGGTTGTTGACACAATTGGTGAATATCAAGAAAGTCAAAATGAGAACTTAACTTTTGAGAAGGTTAATTATCAAAGTGCTCTAAATATTGCCGATGCAGCTGAAAAGAACAAGGTTCCAGTCTTTGTTTATATTTCAGCTGATGATATTCCTGGTGCTAATAGGCGTTATATCAGTACTAAACGTGACGCTGAAGATAACTTGAATAAGCGTAGTTTTAGAACGGTTATCATGAGACCAGCTACAATGGTGACCGATGATGATAAAGTTGATTCTGATTCCAAGTACCGTAGTTTACCTGTCAGTATGGTTGCCTTAGCAGCCTTAGATGCTGTGGATAATGATAAGGAAAATGTCACTTTGGGCGTTGACGATATTGATAAATTGTAATCATTCACTGTTGTTATAAATATAAAAGACACCATAATGCTCTCAAGTGAGTTGTTATGGTGTCTTTTGCTAGTAATTATTATTGAACTTTCTTTAATTTACCGTCTTCAATTTCCCAAATCGTATCGACTAAATCAAGCACTCGCTCATCATGAGTTACCATGACGGCAGCTTTGTTTTCTTGATGAACCGTCTGTTGAATGATGGAGACGGCATCATGCCCTCTTTGGGAATCAAGACTGGCAGTTGGTTCATCAGCTAAAATCAAGTTCGGTTGATTGATGAAGGCTCTGGCGATTGCGACTCTTTGCTTTTCACCACCAGATAGAACGTTTGGATAACTATTGAGACGTGACTTGAGACCCAAATTATCGAGGATTCCTATGGCATCGACTGGTTTTTTAGAAGAAATCTTTTGGATGAATTGTAGTTGATCTTTGATTTTTAAATAGGGAATCAAGTCAGAATTTTGGAAGATAAAACCAATTTGGTTGAGTCGAATCTCGGTTTGCTTTTTCTTGGATAGCTGACTAATATCTTGACCATTTAAGAGTATTTGTCCAGAAGTCGGCGTCAATAAAGCACCCATGATTGTCAGTAAAGTACTTTTACCAGCACCACTGGGACCGACGATAGCCGCAAATTCTCCTTGATTAACTTGAAAAGAGACGTCTTTTAAAACTTCGTTGATATTTTGTCCATCGGGATATTTTTTGATGATATTTTTTAATTCTAAAACTGGCATTAGTTATTACCTCCGATTGCAGAAATTGGATCGACTTTGACAACTTTGATTAAGGATAACAAGGCACTGATCAGAGTGATTATTAGAAAGAGCAGCCCAGTGCCAAGCAAGGTTGTTGTGCCTAAGTTAAATGGCATTGAGGCAGGCATGTAAAGTGAAATACCATAAGTAACTCCTGAAGCAACTATGATAGAAACAAGAGAGAGAATTCCCATTTCTGATAGGACGTGCTTAACTAAATATGAAGTTTTGGTCCCAAGAGCTTTTAGAGTTCCGAAGTCGCTTAATTTTTGTAAATTGATAATATAGAAGAAGACAGCTAGTACGAATAAGGAAATGATGTAAAGGAAACCAATCATTAAGTAGAGTGAACCTTGTTCAGCTGAATATCCGGGGATGGCATCGATTAAGGTTTGTTGACTAATAACTTGATAGCCAGATTTTTTAGAAATTTTACTCTTTAAAGCAATCGTATTGAAATTAGTATTTGGTGAAAGTTTTTGAGCTTGTTTTTGGTTGAGATAAATTACTGGCGTATGTGAATAGGCTTTGTTGTCAGTAAAACCAGCAATTTCAAAGGTTGTTTTGGTGGCTGGGTCTTTGAATTTATCACCGAGTTTGTAGCCGGAAGATTTTAATTTATCGCTGACGACGACTTGGTTGCTGTCAGTATTTCTTAACTTTTGGCCAGAAATAGTTGCGGGGTTCAAAAAACTGTTAGCGTCAATTATGAAATAAGCGATATCAGTCTTCTTACTAGCGTTGTTAGCTTGTTGAATAGACATTTGCGAAACACTTAATTTGGCTGCTTTATCGTGATATTTATTTTGAAATTTTTGCCAATCTTGTTCAGTTAATTCTGAGCGATTCAATCTAGATTCAGAACCCTTTTGTAAAACAAAAGTTTGAGCGGCGGTTTCCTTAATGGCAGAACCAGCGTCATTTGCAAGACCACTAGCTAAACCAGTAATGAACAAAACTAAGAAAACAATTAAAAAAATGATGAGTCCTAAAGCTGAAAATTTCAATTTATCGTGTAATAATTCTTTTATTGTGAGAAACATGTTGTTTACCTCCTGAATGATTCTATCTTATGGAGGAATGGCTTTAGGAACAATAAACAATGGCAGTACTTATGTGTCTTAATACACAGAAATCATGATTTTGTGAAGGAGATTTATATGAATGAAAATGATCGTCGGACTAGACGGACTCAAAAATTGATTCGAGATAACTTCATTGATTTGATGGAACAAAAACCAATCAATGAAATTACGATTCAAGAAATTACCGATAGGGCTGACATCAATCGACGGACTTTTTATCTACATTTCACAGATATTTATGATCTGTTGAGTAAAACTGAAGATTACGTTATGGATCACTTTGCTCAGATGCTGATAAATTTTGAGGCACCAACGAATAATGAAGTTATTGGCCCGGAATTTTTTCGAACGGTCATGGCTTATATTGGTGAAAATCAAAGAATGATTGGCGTCTTATGTCAAAATCCCGACTCGAAATTAATGAAAAAGTTGATTGAATTAACGATTACTAATGGTAAAAAAGTTATTCCATTCGTCCATCCGGAAAATAGTGATTATATTCTTAACTACTGTTGTTGGGGGATGGTTGGTGTTTTGCATACAGCCTTGCGTCAAGGTAAGTTCGATACTGCGAAGTTGTCTGATTTAGCAGATAATTTATTGACTAGTACCTTAAAAGCTGATGGAATCGCATAAAATTAATTAGGAAAACGCTTTTGTCTATGTATGTAAACTAATAAGTTGTAAAATTAAAACTTGTTTTTAGGACAAATTTACATACATAGGGGTTTATTATGGAAGAACTAGAACCAAATAAAAAGTACATCTCCTGGCCAGTTTTGGCGCTGATGGACTTCGTTACCGTAATTGGCTTTGATGATTTAGCGTACAATTTTCAGAGTCAAGGGATGGGGGTTATTACCTCCTGGGTTATTATGCTATTTTTGTACGTCATTCCTTATTCGTTGATGGTGGGACAATTGGGATCCACCTTCAATAAAGAAGGTGGCGGTTTGACTTCTTGGATCAGAGGTACTAATGGTGAATTTTTGGGATATTTCACCGCTTGGACTTATTGGGCTGCCTCGATTCCTTACGTTGTCGACACTGCCAATTCATTAGTCGTTGGGTTAGGTTGGACTTTTAATGGAAATGCCAGTCTACAAAACCACATGTCTAATGGTTGGTTTGCTTTTTGGACTTTAGTTATATTTGTAGTTTTTATTTTTACGCAATCACGTTTTAAACACTCTTTGGAAGTTTTGAGTACGATCGGTGGGGTAGCCATTTTCGGATTGACAGTCTTATTCGTCTTCATGACTTTCGCTGGATTAGCTATGGGTGGACACATTGCCACTCAACCATTTACGATTCACACAATTATTCCGAAATTTAATTTGCACTACTTAACTACTTTGGGACTTTTGATTTATGCGATGAATGGAGCTGAATTGATTGCACCATTCGTTACGAAGATGCGTCATCCGAATAAAGAATTTCCTAAAGCAATGATTATGTTGGCTGCAATGACAGCGTTCTTGACCATTTTTGGATCATTCTCATTGGGTGTTTTCTTCAATGCCTATCATTTGCCAAAGGACTTGAAGATGAACGGTGCCTACTATGCTTTCCAAGCTTTAGGTAATCAATATCATCTAGGTAATACCTTGTTATACGTTTATGCTCTAGCAGAAGTGTTTTATTTAGCCGCTTTGTTAGCTGTCTTGTTGGATGCAATGACAAGAATGTTAATTTCTGATACTGGTAATCGTTACATGCCACAAGTTTTGAAGAAAACTAATTCAGTTGGTTTGCCAGTTAATGGATATTTGTTAACTTGTGGTTTGAGTGCCTTTATCATGTCACTAGGTATTTTCTTACCAAGTATGAACGATATTTTCAACTGGCTCTTAAACTTGAATGGAATTATTTCACCAGGTGTAACTTGCTGGGTCTTCTTCGCCTTCATTAAAATTCGTCAAGATAGTGAAAAGTATCCATCCGATTATGTCTTCATTAAGAATGATAAAACTGCTTTGACAGTTGGTTGGTGGTGCTTGATAGTTACCGCTGTTGCGACAATTTTTGGTATCGGACCTCAAGATGTTGTCTTCGCTTCATCAACATGGTGGTACGAATTGATCATCAATTTTGTTTCAATTATCGTCTTGATTGGATTAGGTTTGATTTTGCCATACGTAACTCGTCGTGAAGAACGTAGTACTAATGGTTCAGCCTTTACACGCCTACAATGGACGGGAATTCTGACAGTTATTTTCTTGACGATTGTCGGGGATTTGTATTTGGGTGGTTCAAACCACACTTACAATATTCATGGAATCGTAGCACTTAGTGTTGTTGGGATTTTGTTAGTTATTTTGTTTGGTTGGAAAGAACACAACTTAAAAGTTGACTAGTCTTTGTCACCAGCCATTATTTATTTTTGCAGATAAAAAACGTATTTATTCAGATTTTGAGACAGATCTGAGTAGATGCGTTTTTTTAGTATTATTAAAAAGTAGGGCCACTATCTAGTCCGGAATATTACCGCCAACTAAACTTTTAATGCTATCTTTTTTTGAATAAGTGTAGGCAAATCAAGAGAGAAAATATTTATATATCACTCACATACCTTTTATGGTAAAATATTTCGAGTTGCTTATTTTCCATAATGTACACCAAAAGGTCAATCTTTTTAGATTGCGGTCATGTCGGGTAAGTAAGCGCTTAAAATTATTTGATATTTTTAGATCATTTTCCTACTATTCAACCGAAAGTATTGTATATTTGAATTAACCGTTAGGTGAGTAAATTAGAAAGATGATTTATTTTCACTTGAGGAAAACGCCATGACAGAATTAGATACAAAGAAGAGATACATCAGCTGGCCAGTGTTGGCCCTTATGGATTTTGTTACTGTAGTTGGATTCGACGATCTGACTTACAATTTCCAGAATCAAGGGATGGGCGTTATTACGTCCTGGATCATTATGATTCTCATGTATGTTATTCCGTATTCGTTGATGGTTGGACAATTGGGGTCCACCTTTGACGATGACGGTGGAGGATTAACTTCATGGGTAAGAGAAACTAGTGGAGAGTTTTTGGGATATTTTGCTGCTTGGACTTACTGGGCTGCATCAATTCCCTACGTTGTTGATACCGCTAATACGATTGCTGTCGCGTTAGGATGGGTCGTTAACGGAAATGCTAACTTGCAGACGCAAATGTCTAATAGTAGTTTTGCCTTGTTCACTTTGTTGATCTTTGTATTCTTTATAATCATTCAATCCCGTTTTGAACATTCGTTAGAAGTACTGAGTACGATTGGTGGAATTGCCATGTTCGGGATGACAGTTCTTTTTGTAATTATGACCGTCACTGCTTTAGGTATGGGTGGTCACATTGCGACTAAACCTTTAACTGTTCATACGATCGTACCGACTTTTAACTTACATTATTTGATGACTCTAGGGTTCTTGATTTTTGCTATCAATGGGGCAGAAAGAATTGCTCCATTCGTGACTAAGATGCGTAATCCTAATCGTGATTTTCCTAAAGCGATGATCATGTTGTCAATTATGACCGGATTTTTAACCATCTTTGGTTCATTTTCATTGGGAGTATTTTTCAATGCCTACCATTTGCCAGATGATTTAAAAATCAACGGATCATATTATGCTTTCCAAGCCTTAGGTCAAAGGTTCCACATGGGAAATACTTTGATGTATGTGTTTGCTTTTACCGAAATTTTCTATTTAGCTGCTTTGTTGGCCGTTTTATTGAATGCAATGACGAGAATGTTGATTTCTGATACAGGTAATCGCTATATGCCTAAATTTTTGCGGAAGACTAATTCTGCTGGATTGCCAATTAATGGCTATATTTTAACAGTCGGCTTGAGTGCCTTTATCATGTTCTTAGGTATTTTGTTGCCTAACATGAAAGACATTTTCAATTGGTTGTTGAATCTAAACGGAATTATTTCGCCGGGCGTAACTTGTTGGATTTTCTGGTCTTTTATTAAGATTAGAATGAATGACGATAAGTATAAGTCGGGATATGTTTACATTAAAAATAAAAAGCTTTCGCTGGCTGTTGGTTGGTGGTGTCTGATTTTGACTGGAGTAGCAACTATCGCTGCTGTCGGTCCACAAGACGTACCATTTGGATCAACAATGTGGTGGTATGAGTTAGTTATCAATTTCGTAGCCATTATTGTTTTAATTGGTCTCGGTTTTGTACTACCATACATTACGAAGAGAGAAAGACGCAGTCAGACTGGAACAGCCTTTACAAGAATTCAACGTATCGGTATCTGGATTGCCGTTCTAGGTACTTTGGTGGGTGACTTGTATTTGGGTGATGTTAATTTCAGTCGTAATATTGGTTATATCATTTTACTAACTGCTGCCGGGTTAACTTTAATAGTTGCCATGGGTTGGCGTGAGCATGATTTGAAGGAAAGTCTTGAATAGTATTCAAGGCTTTTTTTGATACAATAAAATAGGAATTGAGATAAAATCACATCTAGTTTTTAAAACTAGATTGAATAGTTAACAAAACTATGATAAATTATAAAAGTAATTACAAAAGGAGCGCTTTCTTATGGATGAATTACAAGACTGGTTAGACAAGGTAGAGGCCTATCACATGCCAAGGTTTGAGGACTTGCCTGAATTGGATCTATATCGTGATCAACTATTGACACTAGTTGATAAATATATTGGACCCGTTTGGTTGGAGGATGGTCCCGTTGTCACCACATCAATGGTCAATAATTACGTGAAGAACGGTTTATTGCCTCATCCAGAAAAGAAACGATATACTCGTGAACATTTAGCATATTTGATTGCCATAACTTTTTTGAAACAAGTAGTTTCAATCAACGACATTGAAGAAGGTCTGAAGGTAATGACACGTTTAAATGGTGGTATTGCCCAAGCATATGATTTCTTTTGTGAAAAACAAGAAATAGCTTTACGAATGTTGAATCATCGTGAAGAGAAACAAGCTTTATCTGAAAAGGATCAATCTTCAGCTTATTTGATGGTCGAGATGGTGACAATGGCTTTTGCCACGAAACTAATTACGAAGAAAATATTAATGATTGAAAACAATTCAGATGAAAAGAGTTAATTAGAATGGAAAAGATTGCTGTATTGGTAGATTCTTGTTGTGATTTGCCTAAAGAATATCTTAAAAAGGCTGGTATCTATGAGTTACCAATGCAAATTGCTTACCATGACAAAACTTACTTGGACCGAGTTGATATTTCGGCTGAAGAAGTTTATAAAAATTTACCCGTTGAAATTCCTAAGACTTCATTACCATCAGGTGAGTCGATTCAAAAAACTTTGAACCAAATTGCTAAAGATGGTTACACACAAATCTTGTCAATTTCTGTTTCTTCAGGTTTAAGTGGAACATTTAATTTTTTGAAAGTCTTTTTAGACGATGATGATCGTTTTACTTCTAAATATTTTGATACGAAACAAGTTGCGATTGCTTCAGGCTTAATTGCTATTCAAGCTAAGAATTTAATTGATGAAGGTAAAACTTTGAACGAAGCTGCAGCAGCGGTTGAAAAAATGTGTCAAAATGCCATGGTTTACTTCTGTATTCCTACTTTGACTTATTTAAGGGCTGGTGGTCGTATCAGTGCGGTCGCTTCTGCCGTTGGTGGAATGTTGAAGTTAGCACCGATCGTTACTTGTACGCCAGAAGGTACTTACACGATTGCTGCTAAAGCTCGTGGCATGAAAAAAGGTCAAAAGATGATGCTTGGTTATGCTCAAGATTTTATCAATGATGGGGATAAGTATTTGATTGGTATCGGTCATGGTGCTGATGAAGTCGGTGGCCAACACATGCTAGATATTTTGCATGACAATGGAATTAAAGGTCAACAAGAATTTACTGAACAAGTTGGACCCGCTCTAGGAGTTCATACTGGACCTGGCTTGATAGGAGTCGCAGTAGTTAAAATATAAGAAAATAAGGCATTACTTAGTAGTCAATTGATTACTAGGTAATGCCTTTTTATTTGGAATTATTTTTCTTGATAGCTTCATAACCAGCACTGGTGAATTGATTTAGCAATTGTAGTTCACGATACCAGTCATCATCTTTAACGAAATGGTGGCGTTTATTGATGGCAAAAGATCCGTGGATTGAATAGTTAAAGAGTAATTCAGATTCTGATTCACTAAGTCCAGTTCGTTCTTGAATGGCAGGGACAAGCTTATTTTTTTCATGATTGGCAATTCGACCAATAATGTAGTCATTTAAACTGGGATCCATCAATAACTTGCGATATTTGGTAGAATCGGCAATTCGTTGGCAAGCTGGTAAAAGCGATTCATTTTCTTTCAATAAATCCAAACTGGCAGTTGGGTCGATGGTCGAATTGGTTTGATTATTGTCGGTGAACAGTAATGCATCATCCAAAACTGCATTCAAGACAGCGGTTAAATTATCAAAATGTGAATAAAAAGTAGAACGGGTCATATCGGCATGACGACACAGTTTAGCAACGTTGATTTGTGGATAGGGTTCCTGATTGATCAACTCCAAAAAAGAATCCTTGATGGTGTTGATTGTATAAATAGTTCGGCGGTCTAGTTTTCTATTTTTTTGCATACAAACTCCTTTACACTTTTTGAAATCTGTTTTGAAAGTAAGCAATTTTTTAAAAGTGTTCTTAAATCCTAAAAATATATTTCGTACACTGTGTACATAATTGTACTACATGAAGGATAAAAAGGAGAATAAATGAACACACAAATAAATGATGCTAAGCAATTAATTGACCAAAGCGATGCACTTCTAATCAGTGCTAGCAATGGTTTGTCGATTGCTGAAGGATATAACATTTTTGTTGATGATGATAATTTTGAAAAGTATTTTGGTCATTTCAACATTCTTTATGGAATTAACAGTTTGATTCAAGGAGTCTTTACACAAATTCCCACACCGGACCATCGAGAATTCATGCGTAAAGTACATCAATATTTAATTGATGATTATCAAAAGACTGAAATTTTTGCAATGTTGAAGCGAATTGTTAACCAAAAAGATTATTTTGTCGTCACTTCTAACGCTGATACGCATTTTCAATTGAATGGATTTGATCCCGAAAAAATCTTCGAAATAGAAGGAAATTTCGATCAATTAGAAATGCAGTCGCCGCAATGGCAAAAGCAAAAACAACGTTTTGACCAATTTATCAACGACTACGCTGATAAAAAAGTCGTTCAACTTGAATTAGGAATTGGTTCACGAAATAAGTTGATCAAGCAACCTTTGATGAAGGCTGTTAGTCAGCTACCTTCGTGGAATTATGTGACGCTCAATATGGCAAACGAGATCATGATTGCACCGGAAATAAAATCAAGATCCATCGCTTTATCTGGAGATATCGAAACTACTTTTAAGGATTTATTGAAGGAGAATAAATAATGGCTCAATCATTTTATGAACAATTAGTAATGAAGACACAGATGAATTATCAACAATTTTTTAACGTTTACGCTAGTGGCAAGACACCTGTTAAATTGACTGAAAAGCCAATGTTGCCATATGAAGAACAAGTACAGATCCTAGCAGATAAAATCAAAGAAGCTGACCACATTATCGTCGGCGGAGCTTCAGGCTTGTCAGCTGCTGGAGGTGGTGATTTCTATTATGAGGATAATGCTTCGTTTAGAAAATATTTTGGAAAATTTGCTGAGAAATACGGTATTAAAGGAGCTTTTTCAGGAATGCAATATCCTTGGCCTAGTCGTGAAGAATATTGGGGTTATTTAGCTACTTTCTTGCACACAACCCAACATGCTGAAGTTAGAAAGCCATTCCGTGATCTTCAAGAAATTTTGAAGGGTAAAGATTATTTCATCTTAACAACTAATCAAGATATTCAAGCTATCAAGGCTTTTCCCGAAGAAAAGGTTGCACAGATTCAAGGGGATCATCGCTATTTCCAATGTTCACAACAATGTAGTGACGAAGTCTGGGATGCGGTCAAGCCAGTTGAAGAAATGATTCAAGCCATGGGAGATGATACTAAAGTCCCAACTGAATTGATTCCTCGTTGTCCTAACTGTGGCGCTGAAGCCTTTCCTTGGGTACGTGGTTACGGTAATTTCTTAGAGGGAACTAGATATCATCAAGAATACCAAAAGATATCTGACGATGTTTTGAATCATTTGCATGACGACCATCTTTTATTGATTGAATTAGGTGTAGGTCGCATGACACCAATGTTTATTCAAGAACCTTTCTGGGGCTTAACCGGTAGTCTTGACGGTGCCTATGACGTTATGATCAATCGTGATTATCAATTTTTGCCAGAAGAAATTGAGGATAAAGCTCAAGCTATCAAGGGTGATATTTCTCAAGTATTGGATGATGTCAAAGCCGCAATGTGATTTTGGAACTCTAAAACTTTTTTGATATGATTAGGGAAAATCAGTTTTAGGGGGATTAACAATGGAGCAAGTGGAGAAACTATCGTCGTCGATAATTTTGCTCAATTTTTATTTTGATTGCAATTTTGCACAACCATATTTTAATTGTGGCAATCTTAGCGGTAGTAGTTTTAATCTTGTGGAATATTCCAGCTTATCTTGAGTCCAAACGTTCTAAAGTAACAGTGTTAAATCAAGACTATATTCTCTTACAGAATAGCTCTTTATTGACTAAGCAAACGATGTTCATTCCTAAAATGACAATTCAGTTTTTAAAGAGACGTATAAGTTTGTGGCCAGAGAAAAAGCAAATTGCTGGTTTAACAGTCAATGTACGTTCGGGAATTACCAAACGTAGTTTTAATATAGATTATCAAAAACAAGCCGATATTGATTCTGTTATGAAATGGTATAAAGAATAATTGTAATTAATTTAGATGATTGCTAAAAATTAAAACAGCAGTTATAATATCCTTGTAATTGAAAAGAGACCAAGAGGATGTACCCCTCTTAGCCTCAATCATGAGTCTGAATAGATTTGTTGGTGAGCTAACCTTTACGGTTAGCTTTTTTGATTATCGCATATGCAATGGCGAAGTTAATACTTGCCATCGATACGGTTAAAATGAAAAAAGCGACCATAATGCTCAATCCAACTCCTACTATTCGATTTCTTCATAGTCATGCACCTCCACTTGTAAAAGTAATTGAGGGGTGCTGCACCATTCAGCTTTTACGCTCACTAGACCAAAATGGGAGCGACCCATTAGAGCTTGGCCATGGCTTAAGAATAGAGATAAATTGAATTTCTAGCAATAAAATAATGCAAAAAAACTCCTCAAAATTAATTGAAATTTTGAGGAGTTTTTATTATGAATTATTCAGATCTAAGTGCTGTAGCAGCATCTTTCTTAGCTGCCATCTTAGCAGGGATGTGACCACCTAAAACAGTTAGAATCGTACTGATAATAACCAAGACGATTGCATGAACTGGATTTAGTTGTGAGACATTCTTCAGATCAGTCATGTTTTGCAAGATGATATTGATTGGGAAAGTTGCCAACCAAGCGATGATAACACCAAGTAATCCAGAAGAAACACCTAAAATAGTAGTTTCAGCATCGAATACTCGGGTAATATCTTTCTTTCTAGCACCCAAAGCTTTTAGAATACCGATTTCTTTAGTTCTTTCAAGTACAGATGTGTAAGTAATGATAGCAATCATGATCATACTTGTTACTAGAGAAATTCCGGCGAAGGCTACTAAGACATATGTGATGGCATCCATTAAACCACCAGTTAAGTTAGAAACTTGACCAGCTAAGTCGGTATAGATAACTTTGTTAGATTCCTTCTTGCCCTTGTTGTATTTATCCAAATAGCTGAGGACCTTATCTTTGTCCTTGAAAGTATTAGGGTAGATCAAGATACTTGCAGGAGTTGTGGAACCACCAAGATAACTAACTAGTGAAGTCTTAGTTGTATCGTCAACGTTGCTACCGGTTAGAACATTGCTGTCACTAGCCTTTTGAGCTTTGACGATATCAGAATTTTTGTTAGTTTGGATAATATCTTGAGTTAGCTTGTCACTGTAAGCAATTCCGGATGAAAGGATGTTTTCAGATGATTTTGATTTAACCTTCAAGATACCAGCAATCTTAATAGTTTTGTTATTAGCGTTATTGTAAACGTCGTTTAAATTAGAATTTGGTGTGTAAAGATTGTCACTAACCTTGTTGTAGTAGTCATTATTAGCAACTACCTTTAATTCTTTGCCAACTAATTTGTTGAAATCAAATTTTTGATTGTTTTTAACGTTCATACCAAGGTTCTTTAGAGCATTGATATTAACTGAATTGTCGCGGTCAACTAGCAAGATAACGTCATTTTCGTTCTTAGGAAGGGAACCGGCGATAACTTTGTAGTGTTTCTTCAAGAAATTGTTGCCGTTAGAAGATGGATAAACGGAAGTTCCAATACCAGTTGATGAAGCCATAGCAGCAGACATGCCGCTCATAGAATTAGAACTATTAGTATTGGAGAATTGAGCTGTTTTGACTTTACCGTCATTCTTAGTCAAAAGATTCATACCAGTTGAATAAGTATAGGTAACATCTTTACTCAATTCTGGATCTAAGTTCTTAATATAGTTTAAGTAATTCTTGTTCAGTTTATTAGTGTGAGTCGATTTTTCTTGTTGACTCAATTTAGCAGTAACTTTTTTGGAATTGGAATTTTTAACTTTATCCACAGAAGCTGTTTGCTTAGAGGCAGTTTGCGAAATAGTAACTGGGAATTGCGCTAAAGTATTGCCTTGAGTCTTGTCGATTTGTTTTTGGAAACCAGATGACAAAGCTAAAACAATGGCGATACTGATGATACCAATACTTGAAGCAAAAGCGGTCAGAGCAGTTCTGGCTTTTTTAGTTTTCAAGTTAGTAAATGACAACTTCAAAGCAGTCCAGAAAGTCATCTTAGTTTTCTTGAGTTCAAAATTATCTTTAGAAGTATCTTCAACGAAAGGATTTGAATCATCGAGGATTTTGCCATCAGCAAAGTTGATAATACGATCGGCATATTCTTTAGCCAAAGTAGGATTGTGGGTAACCATGACAACTAGTCGTTCAGCTGACAATTCTTTGATCAGTTTCATGATTTCTTCACTAGTTTCAGTATCCAAAGCACCAGTAGGCTCATCACAGAGTAAAATCTCTGGATCATTGGCAATCGCACGAGCAATCGCAACACGTTGTAATTGACCACCAGATAGTTGGTTAGGTTTCTTGTTGATATGTGGACCTAAGCCAACTCGTTCTAAGGCTTCGCGAGCTTTTTTCTCTTTTTCCTCATTAGGGACACCACTAAGTGTCATTCCCATTTCTACGTTATCTAGGATACTTAAATGTCCAATGATATTGTAGCTTTGGAAGATAAACCCAACGGAATTGTTACGATAAGCATCCCAATCAGCTTCAGAAAAGTCCTTAGTAGATTTTCCATTGATAACTAGATCCCCTGAATCGTAGATATCCAAACCACCGATACCATTGAGCATGGTAGTTTTACCAGAGCCACTAGGTCCTAAGATGGCCACGAATTCTTGCTTACGAAAAGCAACAGAAACGTCATCTAGAGCTTTTGTGACGGAATCACCAACATGGTAATACTTTTTAATATGTTTTAATTCCAGCATTAATTATTCTCTCTAACTTTAAGATTTTAATGTATTATAACAATTAATTTGGTAATATGTCATTATTGTTGCAACACCATGTTTCATATAATAGAAAATATATTTAATAAATTCAATCATCAATCTGAGACAAACTGTTGCATAAATGGAGGAGCCATGGTCGGAATCAAGAATAATAAACAAGCACAACATACTAAGAAAGTTTTACAAGAAAATGTCTTACAATTGCTACAGAAAAAAAGCCTCAGTTCTATTACGGTTACTGAGGTTTGTCAAAAGGCACACGTCAATCGGACGACCTTTTATCGTTATTTCGATGATATTTATATGTGTGTTGATAAAATTGAAAGTGAATTTTTGGATGGTTTAAATATGCCTAAAGAAATCTCACCAGGAAAAGCTTTACAAAGATTATTAGAAGGTTTTTATGCTAATCCTCAAATTAGTAATTTAGTTTTTATTGAAGGTGAGACTAAGCTATTAGAAAAAATGCATAATTCGATGGAACATGGCAGTCAACATCTTGAGCCAATGACTGGATATCAAGAGACTTATATTATGTTAGGAATGCAAGGAATCATGAAGCGTTGGGTCAAAAATGGGATGCCAGAAACGCCAGAGGAATTGACTAATATTATTATTCGAGTGGCTTTTGCGGATGATTTACAAAAACTTCGTTCTAGTTTCTTTTGATAGCTGAGTTTAGAATTTTAAGATCAGCTTTTTTATTAGCAAGTTCTTTTTTTATGATCAGTTCACGCCCATATTGTTCTGGATGTTGCACGACTTCAACTAATTCTAGTTCCAATTGAGCTAGTTCAACGTTAATCGTCTTTTTACGTAAAATCATTAGGGGCTGTAAAATATCCTGATCTTCTTTCCCTAAGAAATGCAATCGTAAAACAAAATCGTCATTATTCAGTTTGGTAATTTCGGGTGTTAGGGGAATTTTTAACCAATCATTGAATAACTTTAAACCTTGAGAAGAGATTCGATAGGTTTTTTTTCTGGAATTTTCTACTTTGTCAGGAACTAACTCAATTAATTCTTTTTTGAGTAGTCGACTTAATTCTGGATAAATTTGACTAAAAGGAGCACTCCAAAATTCAGCCTTTTCTTTATCAAAAGTTTGTTTGATATCGTAACCAGTCATTTCCTGGCGGGTGAGTAGACCTAAAATCATGTATTGTAAAGTATTTGTACGAGCCATATTCTTGTCCTTTACTTTTTTAAACTATGTATTAAACTATATATATTAATATATAGTATTGAGGGTAATTATGGAACAAATTAAGAATAAAAACTTAACGATGATCCTAATAGGAATTGGGATCGTTATTTTTATGTCTACTTTAGATAGTAGCATCGTTACCGTGGCACTACCAGTGTTGAGCAAGGCTTTAAATACTAACATAAGTCTGATTAACTGGGTCGTAACGATGTATTTGATCGTGATGAGTAGTACTTTAATGATTTTTGGAAAACTTGGTGATAAGTATGGCAAAATCAAATTTTTCAAATGGGGAACCTTATTATTTGTCATCAGTTCAGCTTTGTGTGCTATGTCAGTTAGTTGGTTAACTTTGATAATTTCACGAAGTCTACAAGCAATCGGTGCCGCAATGACAATGGCTACTTCAAACGGAATTATTGTCGAAGTTTTTCCAGATAGTCGTCGTGGACAAGCATTGGGTTGGATGGGTTCATTTGTTTCTTTAGGTGGAATTATTGGACCTAGTATTGGAGGAATCTTATTGAATTTCTTCCCTTGGCATATCATTTTTTGGTTAAACGTACCAATCGGTGTTATTGCAATATTTCTATTATTTAGATATCTACCTAATAAGTTGGATCAGAAATATGCAAATCGAGGCTTTGATTTAACTGGTTCGGTTCTTTTAGTAATTGGTTTTACTAGTATGTTTGTCGGAATTTTATTGAGTCAACAATTGGGATGGGCTGATTGGCGTATCCTGACTATGACAATCGTTGGTTTGATTTTGTTAGTTATTTTGTATCGTTATGAAGCTAAACAAAATGAACCAATTTTACCAGTTAATTTATTCAAAAATAAGTGGTTTACAATACAATTATTAGCATGTTTTATGGTATTTATCATTGACTTCTTCTTTGATGTCATCGCACCATTTTACTTACAAAATGCTCGTGGGTTCAGTCCATTATTCAGTGGCTTCTTCTTGTTGATTTTCCCGGTCGTACAATTGTTTGTGGCACCAATCTCAGGAGGTTTGGCTGATAGACACGATCCATTCAAGATTACTCTGGTTGGATTAGCCATTATTAGTTTTGGGCAGATTTTCTATGTTATTAGTGGGTTAAACAATACTATTTTGATTTTTGCTGTTGGCGCTGCTTTGGCAGGTTTGGGTAATGGATTGTTCCATTCACCTAATAATGTATTGGTTATGAGTAACGTTTCGCAAAAAGATTACGGTTCTGCTGGTAGTGTTTATAGTTTGTCAAGAACAGTCGGAATGGTAGTTGGATCAGCTATGTCGACGACTTTATTGTTCGGTTCGATGTCAATTTTGGATGGCAGTCGAGTTAAGTCATACATACCAAGCAAGCCGCAGTTGTTTATTGACGGAATGCACATTACTTTTGGTTTGTCTTGTGCAATCAGTGTTATTTTGTTGATAGGAATTTTTGTTTGGCATCGTCGTAGTAGTAAATGAATTTGCTAAATATTCCGTCCTCCATAGCAAAGAAAATTTGGCTGGAACGTAGTGGGCACGATTTTGAGCTTTTGCAAAATGCGCAAAATCTCAAAACTCGGCCTTATTCTAAGCAACAAGTTGCTAAGAATAATTTCACTACTGAGCCAATTTTCTTTGCTATTCCGGACTAGATAGTGATTCTGTTTTTTTATATTGACAAATAAAAGCATCTATTCAGAGTTATTACTCCAAATAGATGCTATTTTTGACCTTGAATAGAATTTTTTTACGTAATTTAAATTGTATTAATTTTTTTAGTTCGAGCACTAACTAAGTAATAAAGAATAGCAGTGAAGATCATAGCAGGGAAGGTGGCACCGACTGTTTGAACGATGAAGTCCAATTTGTTTAATCCTAAGTAACTCAAGACTCCGATTGCCCAAGTAGTGATTGCCATTAAATTGACACCCTTTGTATACCAATATTTACCCTGAGGTTTAGAAAGTTCGCTGACTTGATAATCTTTTTTCTTAATGAAGAAGAAGTCTACTAAGAAGATAGCAATTTCTGGTCCTAAGAACATTCCGATACCGTCTAAGAAGGTTTCAAAGGTAGTTAAGAAACTAGCTACATAAACGGGGATGAAGGTCATGACAGTGGCGACTAGAGTGACGATCCACAAGGCTGGCGTTAATTTGAGTTTGTGGAAGATATTAGTCATTGCTGAACCGGCAGCCATTAAATTAACTGCATTGGCGGTGGTACTAGTGATGACGATGACTAACATGGCTAAGATTCCTAAACCTAATTTAGCGGCAATAGTACTAGGATCAGCGTTGTTAGGGTCAAATTTGTTGATGGTGATGGCTGTGGCGATAGTTGCAATCAAACCGATGAAGGCAAACCAGAACAAACCGATATTGGCGCCGAAGAATGAAACGGTTGTTGCAGCGTGTTTATCTTTTGTAAAACGACTAAAATCAGCGGCAGCTGTGACCCAAGCTAAGTTGAAGGCTGCTAAGATATCGACGATTTTTCCACTAGGTAGTTGGAATTTAGCGGCTGGTTGCCATTTGACGATTTCATGGAAAGGAACGGTTTTTAGAACAACAATGGATTCCCAAGTTACTAAGATAATTACTAAAATAATTCCGAAGCGTTCGATCCATTTTACTGATTTTTCCCCGACTGAAATACTGATTAGATGTAGAATGGACATAACGACAATTCCAATGATGATGCTGAATTGATTGTGGAAGGCTGAATTGTTCCAGCCTAAGATGTCTTTCAAGATGAAACTAATGGAAGTAGCGGCAATAAAAGTATTGATGGCTGCCCATCCGATGAATTGAATGACATTAATTAAAGATGGCAAGATGGAACCTTTGACGCCAAATGATGGTCTAGTCAAAGTCATAGCTGGTAATCCGGTTTTAAATCCCATGTAAGATGCTAAAGCCAATAAAACATAGGACAAAGAACCGACAATTACTAATAAAGTTGAGGCCTTGATTAATCCAACAGCGGCGATGACGCCACCGATATACCAAGTTCCGTTATTAGCGTTAGCTCCAATCCAAGTGGCAAAAAGATCCCATTTGGACATGGCCCGTTGATCTGGTGTTGTTGCTTGAATATGTTCTTTCATATTAGTTTCCCCCATAATCAGAGCAGTAAAAAAGGGGACTGCACCTGAGCAGTTCCCTCAATAATTAATTATTTACCGCTCTTTTATCAGCCTCACTGGACTGTTTTAAAAAGATTTTTATATTGTTGTCAGTTTAGTTTATGAACTTGGCAATGTCAACTAATAAATTGTATACTATATCAAAAATTCAAAGGAGTGTATCTCGATGTTATTACAACAAGTCAGAATCCAAAATCAATCCGCTCAAGATATCAGAATTGAAGATGGTAAATTTACTGAGATTGCCGACCATTTGACACCAAAAGATGGCGAAGAAGTAATCGTTGGTCATGAAAAATTAGTTTTGCCACCATTCATTGATCCTCATGTTCACCTCGATTCAACCTTGACAGCTGGTCAACCAGAATGGAATGAAAATGGAACTTTGTTTGATGGAATTCGCATCTGGACTGAGCGTAAGAAATCATTAACTTATCAAGATGTTAAAAAACGTGCCACTTTAGCTTTGAAGATGCAAGCTAGTCACGGAATCCAATTCGTTCGTTCCCACGTTGATGTAACTGATCCTAGTCTAAAAGCTCTCAAAGCTTTGATCGATGTTCGTGAAAGTGTTAAAGACTGGATGACCTTGCAATTAGTCGCTTTTCCACAGGAAGGAATTCTTTCTTATCCAAATGGTAAAGAACTAATGCAAAAAGCAGTTGATTTGGGTGTTGATGTAGTTGGAGCTATTCCACATTACGAATTTAATCGTGAATACTCAGTTGAATCGTTGCGCTTTGCTTTTGATCTAGCACAGAAAAATGACTTGTTGTTCGATGCACATACTGACGAAATTGATGATCCTAGTTCTAGAAGTTTAGAGACTCTAGCAACCTTAGCTTATGAAAGTGGCATGGGTCAACGCGTTACAGCTTCACATACGACCGCTATGGGATCATATAACGATGCCTACATGTACAAGTTGATGCGTTTGTTGAAGATGTCGAATATGAACTTTATCTCTAATCCTTTAGTAAACATGTACTTAGGTGGACGTTTCGATACTTATCCTAAGCGTCGTGGTTTGACTCGTGTGAAAGAATTAACTGAAGAAGGAATCAACGTCGCCTTTGGTGAAGACGACATTAAAGATCCTTGGTATCCAATGGGTAACGGTAATATGTTCGATGTTTTGGCTGAAGGATTGCATGCTACGCAAATGATGGGACACCAACAAATTATGGACTCATACAAGTTCATTACTCTAAACAGTGCTCGGGCTTTGCAAGTTGAGGACCAATACGGAATTGAAGTCGGCAAGCCTGCTAATTTCGTCTTATTGGATGCTCACAATTTCTATGATGCCATCAACAAGCGAGCTGCAGTTTTATTGTCAGTTCACAATGGAAAAGTTATTGGTAAGACTAAACCTGCTGAAACAGAATTATATATTTAATAAATTAGGGGGCAGCCAATTGGTTGTCCTTTTTTTGTAAGGATGGGAATATGATATTAGAAAGACCCAATGTTATTAATTTACATAAATTACAGTCACAACTGGGTGGTTTAAAAAAGCGTCCGAATATTGATGAATTATCAAAAATGATTAAAATGTTTCAACTTTATCAAGCTGGTCAAAAGGAGATCAGTACCAAGCTAGAAAATCTTGATTCAGAATTTCAAGTTAATTACGATTACAATCCAATTCATCATATGGAATCCAGAATGAAAGATATGCAAAGCCTTTTACAAAAAGCTGAGCGTAAAGGCTATGAATTAACAGTTGAGAGTATTGAACAAAATATTTTTGATATTGCCGGTATTCGTGTAATCACTAATTATGTTGATGATATTTATAAAATTGAAAAAATGTTGACGAAACAGTCAGATGTGACTTTATTGCGCCGTAAAGATTACGTTAAACATCCCAAAGCCAGTGGTTATCGTAGTTTACATATTGTTGTGAAAGTGCCGGTTTTTCAAGCTGAAGGACCAATTGATGTGCCAGTTGAAATTCAAATTAGAACCGTTGGTATGGATATGTGGGCAAGTTTGGAACATAAGTTGCGCTATAAGACGAATGTCGATAAAAAATTAGTTGATCAATATGGTGACCAATTACAAGGATATGCAGATGAATTAGAAAAAATTGAGCGTGGTATGCAAGATATACATCAAAATTTAATCTAAAAAAAGGGCCTTAGTTCACTGATAGTAGCGAATTAAGGTCCTTTTTACACAGCCTGCTCTGATGCATTATTTAGTAGCCAATTTTCTTTGGTCAGTTCGTAAGCCATGACAGTTCTGACTTCTCCAGTATGTGGCGAAGGGAAGGTGCCAATGGAACCTAAATCAGTCATGCCCATTTTTTCCATCACTCGACCAGATCTAGGATTAAGACTAGCATAGTGAGCTTCTACTCGTTCGAAGTTTAAATCTTCGAATCCATAAGCCATCATAGTTTTGCCAACTTCCGCAACGAATCCTTTGCCCCAAGCGCTTTGAGCTAGAGCATAAGTTAGTAAGGCACTGTAGCCTTCGGGATGGAATTCGTAAAAACCAATTAATTGGTGAGTATCTTTAGTTTCGATACCAAAAGAATAGATTGATCCTAGAAAGTGAGAGTTAAAAAGTTCAGCGAAATTATTCTCGGCTTGAACATTGCGATACCTAGTGTATCTAACTACCAAAGGATCATACAAGATAGCTTGTAAGTCGTTAAAGTCCTCAATTTGAATCGGACGAATAAGTAATCTCTCTGTTGTAATTTGACGCATCTTTTTTTCTCCAAATCCTCAATTAGAATTAGAATATAAACTATTATTTAGCGTCTGTAAACTATTTTATTTCGAAAAAAGCAATGAGTTAAAATAATTTAAATCATTGACAGGTGTATAAACATATTATAAAATTACGGCGTTAAGTAGGTGCATTTTTAAATTTCAATATTGAGGAGTTTTAATTAATGAGGGAATGGCAAAAAGAAACTGTGTATCAGATTTATCCACGCAGTTTTCAAGACTCTAATGGGGATGGTATCGGTGATATCAACGGTATTATTTCTCGATTAGATTATTTACAAAAGCTTGGAATCGGTTTGATTTGGCTAACTCCAATGTATCGTTCACCAGGTAATGATAATGGTTACGATATTGCAGATTACTATCAAATTGATCCTGTTTTTGGAACGATGGAAGATTTCGAGAATTTATTGAATGAAGCTCATAAGCGTAATATCAAAATTATTATGGATATGGTTTTGAATCATACTTCTAATGAGAATCATTGGTTCCAAGAGGCTTTGAAGTCAAAAGATAATCCATATCATGATTTTTATATTTGGAAAGATCCAGTCGGCGGGCATGAACCTAATAATTGGGTTTCCAAATTCAGTGGTAGTGCATGGAAATACGTACCAAAGTTGGACCAATATTATTTACACTTGTATGATGTGACAATGCCGGACTTAAATTGGCGTAATGAAAAATTGCGTAATAAGATTTTTAAAATGTTAAAATACTGGGCTGCTAAAGGAATTGATGGCTTCCGTTTGGATGTTATCAACAATATTTCTAAAGATAAAGAGATGCCTAATGACACTTTTGCTACACCTCTAGACGACGGACGTAACTTCTATACCAATGGGCCACATGTACACGAATATATTCATGAAATGTATGAAAAAGTTTTTGGACCTAATAATTTTGTAACGGTTGGAGAATTGTCTTCAACGCCTATTTCTGAAGCAATTAAGTACACTAATCCAAATCGCCAAGAACTCTCAATGGCCTTTACTTTCCACCATGTCAAAGTTGATTATACTAATGGGAATAAATGGACGCTCGGACAATACAAATTGTCTGATTTAACGAGAATTTTGAGTGATTGGCAAGTGAAGATGAATGCTCATGGTGGTTGGAATGCATTGTTCTGGAATAATCATGATCAACCACGAGCCATCTCAAGATTTACTAATGATACAAAATATCGTGATCAATCAGCTAAATTATTAGCAATGGTTGAATTCGGATTGCAAGGAACACCTTATATTTATCAAGGTGACGAAATTGCGATGAAGAATGCTTATTTCACTGATATTAAGCAATATAACGATCATGAATCAATCAACGCTTACAATGAACTGCTAAAAAATGGTGTTGCTAAGGAAAAAGCTATTAAGATTTTACAACAGAAATCGCGTGAAAATGCTCGTTTGCCAATGCAATGGAATTCTCAAAAGAATTATGGATTTACAACGGGCCAACCATGGTTAAAGCCACTACACCATGATGACTATTCAGTTGAAAAAGTCTTAAAAATGAAGAATAACGTCTTTGATTTTTATCGTGCGTTAATTTTCCTACGCAAACACAAACAGATTCTCATAAATGGACAATATAAATTATTAAATTCGCAAGATAATAGCGTTTATAGCTATGAAAGAATTAATAATAAAGGTAAAATTTTAGTAATGGCTAATTTCACTGATCAAATGCAAGAACGAAAAATTGCTAATGGTTTTGATTTGTTGCTTGGTAATTATGAGGGAATCAAGTTAAACAAAGGAACAGTAACTTTGCGACCATATGAATCAGTCATGTTAGAAAAATGATTACTATCTATCTAGTCCGGAATAGCAAAGAAAATTGGCTCAGATGTGAAATTATTCTTAGCAATTTATTGCTTAGCAAAGGCTCCAAGTCGTGCCCACATCATTCCAGCCAAATTTGCTTTGCTATGGAGGACGGAATACTTAACTAACCTAATTAAAAAGAACTCACCTGGAGAGGGTAATTCAAATTTTGCAGCATCAAAATTGAGGAGAAAAAAATGCCAAAGAACTTATATTCAGATATTTATCATATATTAAAAGGTGAAATTGATAGCAATGTTTATCCACCTAAAACAATTTTGCCAGGTGAAGAAGAATTATCACAGCGCTTTAGTGTAACTAGAAACACGATTAGAAGAGCGTTGAAAAAACTTCAATCCGATGGCTTAGTTTATACAGTTAAAGGTCGTGGAGTAGTTGTTTTGGAACCAATTGTGGATAATCGAGTGATTTTCTCAGCTGCTAACCATTATGGTTTCCAAGACTTGATGAGTTTTCCTCAAAATAAGTTTATTAAAAAGTTGAGTACTAAGGTTTTGAAATTTGAAGAAGTTGAGATTGATGATGAATTGTCTAAGCATACTTCTTTTTCAATAGGAGATATGGCTTACTATGTTGAACGTTTACGTTTGGTTAATGGCAAAGCTATGGCTATGGATACAAGTTATTTCAGACAAGAAAATATGCCTAATTTAACCATCGAAAATGCTCGAAATTCAATTTACCAATATATTCGTGATGAAAAGTTATTTAAAATTGCGGCAGCACGTTCAGTCGCCACTGTTGAGACAGTGACTCAAAAGGAAGCAGACTTTTTAAATCTTAAAGAAGCCAATTGCGTAGGTGCCTTAAAGAAATACGTTTATACTGATTTGGGTAATTTATTCGAATGTACTGAAACTAAATATGTTCCTGATCATTTCTCATTGGTGGGATTTGAATCATATTAAAAAAGTCGACCAAACGGTCGGCTTTTTTTTAGAATTTAATAATTTGATTGAAAATGAAGTTATCGGGTATGAAATGTGACTCGGTATATTCGAATTGCTTACCATCATCGTTAAAAGCAAAACTTACCATGTTACCGACACAATTGTTGATACCTAGGTTTAAGTTCTCATAATCGACTTGTTCAGCGTGTTCGATTCTTAATTGACGTTTAACAACAGCAATTTTCATCTTCATGTCATCTTTAATATATGAATAAATGGAATCTTTGGCGATTTCTGCGGTAATACCAGGTACGATTTGAGCATTGAAGTAGTTCAAATCTAGAACAGCATTTTTATTGTTGATACGACGTACACGTTTGATTGCATAAACCGGGATACCGACGGCAAAAGAAGTTTTATGACTGAGTTTTTCATCAACGATTATTTGTTGAAAATCGGCGATGATCGTTGCTCGTTTGATATCTTCTGCCTTATTCAAGTTTTGCAAACCGTTAATATCACGAAGACTCAAATTGATTTCTTGAGTTTTGGGTGTTTGTTCTAGAACGACGACACCTTTTCCTTTGACGCTGTATACTAGTCCTTCATCAGAAAGCTGTTTGATTGCTTTGCGGATAGCATAACGACTAGCGTTAAATTCCGCAATCAATGATTCTTCAGTAGGTAAACGCATTTTAATATTATATTTTCCATTGATTACACGTTGTTTAAGTTCTTGATAGATATCTTTATTAGTAGTCTCAGCCATTTATAACGCTCCAATACAATTGATCAATATATACTATTAATAATATATTATATTGAAAATGATTTAAATACGATATTGCAAGAAATAGTACATTTATGCATAATACTATATTCCAAAATTTAATATTGATGAAAATTTCAGGAATAATTAAATCATTCTTTTTCTAATTAGCTGTTCTTTAATATAGTTAGCGACAATTTTGCCACCAGCACTAGAAAAATGAACATGATCTCCGCAATCAAATTCTGGTTTAAGATGATGATCCTCACTGACTAAAGTTGATAAGTCGATAATATGTGGCATTTTCAGTAGTTCGTAGTTGATAGCCAAACGTAATTGTTCCTTCTTATCATTCCATCCAGACAAATTATCGTTCATATTGCCATAAGCGGGTGTTATCGTCATAGGAACAAAAGTTGCGTCGTGTTTTTTGCATTCGGCCTTTAAAAGATGTATTGCCGTAATAACTGCACGAGAAGTAGGCAATTCACTGATAGGCGTGCCGGTACCAGGATGTAGTAAATCATTGATACCTTCCATAAAAATGACAATATTAGGTTGGAAGTTGGCCAACATATGATCAAAACGAGTAAATCCAGCTTCACCGAAACTAGTGGACCATTGAGAAGTGCTATTTCCTTGATGTAAAAGACGATTGCCTGATATTCCAAAATTACCAGTCATAATGTGAAAATTCTGCTCTAGGTCTTTTGCTAAAGGTGCTGAAAAGTTACCTTGATTAGTTAGAGAATCACCAAAAAATGCTATTTTTTCATAAGTTTGATTAGTTTGAACTTGAATAGCTGATATTCCAAAAAAATACTTCGGCATTTGTGGATGATTATTTTTTGTCTTAATTAAATCATTGGAAATAGTTAATCCAACCGAATGAATCGTAATTTTAGGTGAAGTAATATCGACTGACAAGAATGTATTAGAAGGTAAGTCGATATCGATCCAATCTGACCATTGGATTAACCGTGGCTCAATTTGGAAACTAGTTTTATGGTCCAACGTTACAGGAATTTTGTGAGATTCTGAATCATAGATTTCCATATGTGTGATTACAAGTGGCGTTTCATCGTAAAGATTGTTTAATTGAAAACGAATTTTTTTGGTTGCCAAGGGTTGAAAAATTTGTAGATGTTGAAATTGATCCCGATTGACTTCAGTTAAATTGTCATAATTAGTAAAATTATGTTTCCACGTCGTTGTAATAATCATTTTTATGCCTTCTTTAAGTGGTGAATTATTCTCTACTAATATGATAGCATGTTTAAACAATTTAAACTTAAGAAAAATACAAAAATTAATAAATTTTTTGCAAAAAAAATCCATAGAATCCAATTAAAGATCCTATGGTAAATAAGAGAATAATTATTGAGTCACGCTAGGTTTAGCACTCAAAGTCCAAGTAATTACAGCATTTCTTTTCTTAGCTGATTGTTCAGTTCCGTTATTAGTACCACCGACGTGCAATTTTGCTGAATCAGGCGTGTTGAATTTGGCACTGACGATACCAGCATTATAACTGCCTTTTTCAAGGTTCATAACAGTTGCTGGGGCATCTTGTTTAGTGCTGTCAATTGTTGCAGCTTGAGTAGATAAATCTTTTGAACTATTGGAAATGTTTTGTTGATCGCCGTTCAATAGGGGAATGGCACTTAAATATAAGATAGCATCCAAATCGGCTGAGGTATCGGTATCAATTGTCTTGAGAGGACCCATTGAAGCTGTCAAAGTAAAGCCAGGCATGTCGCTAGTCATATTACGTGAATCAATAACCTCCAAAAGTCCGTCATCGTTACCGTCGATACCAGCTGTTGATCCATCAGTAAAGCCAGTCGTATCAGTAGTATTGCTCTTTAATTTACCAGTTGAGTTAGCCATCAAAGAACCAAAATTGAAGTTAGGCACCGCTTCCAAAGTTAAAATTCCAGAGAGTACAGTGACACTAACATTCGATTGAGCAGTAGTATTGCCATCATCAGTCGTACTATCAGAAGTTGCAGTTGTAGTATCTGATTCGGGCAAAGCACTATAAGTTGTAGTAATTGAATTGTTAGTTTCATTTTGAACTTGAAGTGCCTTTGTTGCTGCTTGAGCTGTAGTTAAAGGAGACAGAGATAGACTAAGGCTGATTAGTAGCAATAAACGAACGACATTTTTAAACCATTTCATCATTTGTCCCCCTAACTTTTTATTTAGGTTTCAAAACGCACCTATACCATGTCTAAAGTTTAGCAAAATAAATCATACGGTTTGTATCGTAATTCATAAATGTTTTTTATCTAAACTGAAACAAGATTAATTTTTACGAACTATTATTTTAGTTAACCAGTATTTGAAAAAATTTTTACTGAGACTTATAAATTGCTTTCGAACAAATTATTTGATACTGTTTGTCTTTACTGATAAGTTTGAGATGAAGAAAGAAATCACTAGTAATGACTTCCTAACAAACATAAAAAAAGAGGTTAGGTAAGATATGGCTCGCAAAGCTAAAATTGAACGTGAAAAAAGATTACAAGAAACAGTGGCTCATTACGCTAGTTTGCGTAAACAATTGAAAGCCGCCCATGACTATCAAGGATTAAGTGAATTGCCAAGAGATGCATCACCAGTTAGAATGCATTCTCGTGATCAATATGATGGTCGTCCACATGCATACTTGAGAAAATTTGGTATGTCGAGATTAACTTTTCGTAAGTTAGCTCATGAAGGTAAAATTCCTGGCGTAAGAAAAGCTAGCTGGTAATAGTAAGTTTTATCTAAATTGATTTAAGAATAGAAGAAGGACCTTATTAGAATGACAAATTCTAATGGGGTCTTTTTTAATGCTCTCGAATATATTTATCCATTAATTTAATTATTAAAGATATTGTTGGGAAATAACTGCCTAACAATATCGTCATTAAGAAAGCGTTTTATCTTACAAAAATGTCACATGAGACTAACACTTTAGTCATTGTATCAAGCATTTATTTACTTTTGAAAACTCACGGATAATAATGAAAAACGGTTGTTGGGAAGATTAGCCACAAGAGGTTTCAAAAAATGAAATAGTCAAAAATTAAAACTACAGAGCGTATATTTTGAAATGCGATTATTAATAAATTATAATTAATTTGTTTAAACAGAAGTGACGAAAACCCGCAATGAAATAGGAAATAATCAAAAAGGACAAATAATTTTTACAAAACGAGCCGACTATAGACAATTATTTTTTTATTATAATGTTTATACAGGTGATATAGAAATAACAATATTCAATTATTTTGATTCGTTTTTTGGTTTGACACCATTTATTTTGAATGGTTATATAGTTTCCGCATGAGCGAAGTCTTTTATCGAGGTGTTATTTATGAAAAATAACTTTCTAGATTTTTTAAAGAAGCCAATCACAATGTTCGTTATAAAAACAATTGTATTTTTCGCAATTTTCATTGTGCTTTTATACATTTATGGATACAACGGCGTCGGCAGTGCCAAATTTATTTATAACGAGTTTTAGTGAGAAGAAGGGAAAATCGTATGAACAAGATTATTGAGAATATCACAACTACCGCGTTACAAAACCCCGAAAAGATTTGCTACCAAAATGGTGAAGAAACACATACTTATCAAGAACTACTGCAAAAATCAGATCAAGTCGCTAGTTTCTTGCAGGATAAATTCTTACCTGCGAAGAGTCCTTTGGTCATTTTTGGAGGACAGCAATTTGAGATGTTAGTTTTGTTCTTGGGTTCGATTAAAGCTGGACATCCTTATATTCCAGTTGATGACGCTTCTGATCCATCACGAGTTATTCAAATTAATGGGGTGGCAAAACCAAGTCTGATTTTAAATTGGAGTAATATTACGGATTTTGGCGTGGAAACTCCCCAAGCTACTAAGACTGAATTGCAACAAGTTTTATCATCTGACAATAATATTTACGACAGTAACAAGAGTGTCGGTTTAGACGACGATTTCTATATCATCTTTACTTCTGGTACAACGGGAACTCCCAAAGGTGTGCAAATAAGTACGAATAACATTTTGGATTTTGCACATTGGGCTCAAGAGAAGTTTGATTATACCGACCAAATGAAGATGTTGTTACAAGCTCCTTTTTCATTTGATCTTTCAGTTTTTGATATTTACCCAGGATTAATGAGTGGCGTTACTTTAAACGTTGTGGACAAAGATACGACTAAAAATTTCGGTAAATTGCAACAAGCCATTTTGAAATCCGACTTTAATACGTGGGTTTCAACACCATCATTTTTTGAAATGTGTTTGTTATTTAGAGGCTTTGATGAAGAACATCTACCTCAACTAAATAAATTCATGTTCTGTGGTGAAGAGTTGACGCATGCAACTGCTCAAAAGCTGTTGAAGAAATTTCCAAGTGCCAAAGTTTATAACACTTATGGTCCAACAGAAAATACGGTAGCCATCACATCAGTTTTGATCGATCAAGCTGCGTTAGATAAATATGATCGCTTACCAATTGGTTATCTCAAATCCAACATGGAGCACAAAATTTTGGGTAGCGTTGATTCAAAGACCGGTATGATGACTGGTGAATTGCTAGTCAGTGGGCCAGATGTTTCCAAAGGTTACCTAAATAATCCTGTTCAAACTCAAAAGGCTTTTGAAAATATCGATGGTAAGATTTTCTATCATACCGGTGATATGGTCAGCGAGGCTGAAGACGGCTTGCTATATTACCATGGCCGAACAGACTTCCAAATCAAGATGCACGGTTATCGGATTGAACTAGAAGAAGTTGACTCACTTTTGGGTAATCTTAAACAAGTTAAACAATCTTGTACCGTACCGCTTTATAACAAAAAGAAACAAGTTAATAAAATGATTGCTTGTATCGTTTTGGAAGACGAATATAGCAATTTAGATACGAATGATTTAACAGATACGATTAAAAATTCACTTAAAGAAACGACGATGGAGTACATGATTCCTAACGTTCTCAAATTCGTCAAACAGTTGCCAATTAGTAAAAATGGAAAAATTGATAGAAAGACTTTGATAGGCGAGATTAATGAATAACATTACTCCTTATAGCAGTCCACATTACTTTATCTATTTACTATTACTTTTATTGCCAATCATGATTGGACTGTGGTTTGGCAAACGACTTCACATTTATGATTTCTTCGCAACTGTTGTGATTCTTTGGATCACGTTCTTTGGTGGAAACATGTCGCAGGGAATTTCATTGATCTTTTACATTCTCTACGAAATGTTACTAGTATTTATTTACTTGTCGTATCGTAAAAAACACAATAATTTCTGGATCTTTACTATGTTTGTCGTACTGGCGATTGTACCGCTGGTCTTCGTCAAGTTGGATCCACTATTGAAAAATGCCACGATTTCCTTATTTGGTTTCATGGGAATCAGTTATTTAACCTTCAAAGCGGTTGAAATTATCATGGAAATCCGTGATGGGGCAATTAAGAATATTAAGCCATATGAGTTCGTTCGGTTCTTACTATTCTTCCCAACCATCTCTTCAGGACCAATTGATCGTTTCAGACGTTTCCAAAAGGATGTTTTAAAGGTTCCTAGTCGTGATGAATACGTTGAGTTATTACACAGTGGTGTTAATAAATTGATGCAAGGTTTAGCTTATAAATTCATCATCGGTTATTTCTTCGGAACCTTATTGTTACCAAAGATTCAAATTTTGACCTTGTCTTATCGTGGTGAAACACCATTAGGTATTTCTTGGGCTTTGGTGGCTTACATGTATGTTTATAGTATGTATTTGTTCTTTGACTTCGCTGGATATTCATTATTTGCTGTTTCAATCAGTAATTTCATGGGTATCAAGACGCCAATGAACTTCAAGGCACCATTTAAGTCCAAAAACATCAAGGATTTCTGGAATAGATGGCACATTACCTTGTCATTCTGGTTCCGTGATTTCATCTACATGCGTTTGATGTTTACGATGATCAAACACAAGTGGATCAAGAATCGTGTCAATATCGCTAATTTCGGTTACTTGACCTTGTTCTTGATCATGGGATTTTGGCACGGCGAGACTTGGTACTACATCGTTTATGGTTTGTTCCACGCCGGAGCAATGATCACCAACGATGCTTGGTTGAGATTTAAGAAGAGACATCGTAAGAGTATTCCAAGCAATAAACTTACTCATGCGTTTGCGGTCTTCTTGACTTTCAACGTTGTATGTTTCAGTTTTATGATTTTTTCAGGT